>PEZS01000010.1 GCA_002778785.1 Bdellovibrionales bacterium CG10_big_fil_rev_8_21_14_0_10_45_34
TCGGTGTCAGGATTATGAGGCAACGGGGCTCTTAGTGGCCCCATTACGAGTCAACTGCCCCTTTCGGTACGATTTTCAATGATTCAATTCGCAAACTTACGCGGGAGGCACGGGGGTTGGCGCGGGAGACGCAGGTACGATTCACGATGCCGGTGACGCCTCATTTGGTTCAGCACCCGCTCTATAATTTAAATGTGTAGAGGTTTTCGGCAGTTGATGAAAAAAGTATAGACCAAGCCGAGATGGCCATTGAGATTACTATTCCGTCGCAACCTTTGATAAACTGGACGGATGCGGGAAAGATCTTTCAGGTTTTCAAAAATTCCTAGGCCAATTTTTAAGAGAATGTTCTCTGCTAGTGCCGAACCTTTGAAGAATTCCTTGTTATTCTCTCGAGTCGGCTTAGGAGTTCTGTTTTCTTTCTTGGCTCAAGACCTTTTTGCAAAGCCACGTGTAATCGACCCGATCGATTTTTGTGTGCTTTTTTCGATTGAGGCTTTGCGCCAGCCTCGTGAAGGCATTTCCGGCGATGGCAGTCGAGCCAGCGTAGTTCAGCTTAAAGTTGATGGAACTCTCGTCGGTGATCAGGTCCGCAATCCCAGGTCACCACTGGGACTCGTGTTGGTTCATTTAGATGAAGCGATAAAAAAGACTTCTCTGGCCGTCAAAGAGGATTCTCGACATCTAAAGCAGCGTTTCAGTAGCGCAAAGGAAAACGGAGCTTCTCTTGGTAACATCTCCAATGAAGAGGAGCCTAATGAATCACTAAGGGAAATGATAGACTGGATAAATCAGGTGCTCAGTGAGTCAGGTCCTGATACTGATAGTTTGCAAAGCAGTCTTTTGAGCAGGAAGTTTTTTACGGAGATAAGCTCTGAAGCGAATCAGCGGGGCCGTGGGTGGGTCGAGCGGTCAACAGAATCCATAAGCCTTCGGTCAATTTCGGCGGAACAACAAAGAAGCCTACAGAATGTAGCTCTCAAGAAGCTTTTGATATTCAAATATTTTCGAGAAGCGATTTCTAAAATAGAAAAAAGTGAGCGGACCAGAGAAGGGTCGATCGGTTCTGTAACCAAAGCCGCACAAATGAGTTTGGCTAACTACATAAATCAGTTCCTTTTAGGGGCAGAGAATCTTCCCATCGAAAAATTAGACGAGGCTTACTATTTGGTGCGCATGGGACTTCTGTCTCTTAAGCAATCATCTAGTGACGATCTAGATCTGGGCTTGAATTCTTATGAAGATTTGAATCTTGCCCCAATCAAAGAAAGCGACCTCCAATCTATCCTTGTGCACTTAGACGGAATCTTTCGCCTTGGCAGAAAAAAAGTTACGGGACCGGAGCTCGGTATTGAGGAATTCATCAAGCAAGCCTTTGCTCACCCAGTTAACCTAAGTTTTTCTGCGCCTCCTTTTAGCCGTCAAGAATTGAACTTCTGGGCTGATGATGTCTTAGCCGAAGTCATGAGACGCGATTTGATAATAGATCGGGAGATTGGCTCGCCAGTTAAGGCCTCACACTTTCAAAACGAAAATGAGCGGCGAAAGCAAATCGAAGCAAACTTAATCAAATACTTTATGGATGCTATTCGCCTCGTTTCCAGTGATCTGTTTCTTGGACGGACTGACTCTGTGATGACTCAAATGAGCGTACTGAGTACGAACTTCGATACTGTCAGCAGTATTTTGCTGTCTGATCAACAACGGCGTACAGACTTTCTGAGGATTGGCGAGCGAGCGGGCGTAGAGGGCAGAAATGGATTGGCTCAGGCTTACATAAACGACAAATTAAATTTACTAAGAGTTGCGATTGATAGTTACATAAAGTTATGCCGCCCTCATGCACTGGGACGAAACTAAGGAGGTTAGAATTTTGAAAAATTGTGATTCAACTAAGACTGTAAAATACACTGATTCAACTCAAAAACACTGTGTAAATTCAAAATCAAATAAGCCTAAGGGAATTCTTTCGAAAAAGGTACCTTACTCTGCGGTGTTCTTCTCAGCGTTTTTGGGAGCTGTCGGTTTTTCGGTAACGTCGTTTTGCGATCAACTGAATAATTTTGCTTCTGCAAATGTGGCACACGATCCTCAGCAAAGTGATTACGTTGTGCTTTTCGATCCTAATATTTTTGAGAACCACAATTATCTTTTCGACTTGGCAATTGAGGCGTTTGAGGAGCGACTTCAGACAGGAGCTTGCTCAGGCGCCGCGATAGAGCTTAAGAAAGCAAATTCCCATTCGGCCAGTTTTGCAGAAAAACTGTTTCTTTTTAGTCGCACAAAAATCAAGAAGGGGCCAAAGCCAACTCTGGACTGTGCAAAGCATTTGCTCAGTCAGGCAATGAAGTTTTATTTGCTCGCTTTGCTGAGTGGCGAGGGTGAGACAGTTGAAGAGGTTGGATCTGGACCTGCAAGAATTTCTCCATTGGTGGATGTTTCGCAAAAGGGGTTTTTATTGACCTACCTGAGTGCAATGATTTTTGAACAAGTTAGTTTATCGACCCACGATCAACTTCTAGAAAAGGTCGAACTTCTTGGCGAGAAAATTGAAACTAAAATACGCCTTCTTGAAGAAAGCGGCCTCAAACCAACCGAGGTATCTGAAGAGAACCGCACACGCGGCAAAACCTATCAGTCGAATCCTTTAGACGATGCTCTTAGTCTTCAAAGAACTGCGCTTAAGTTAAAGAGAGATCTAGCTGCCGGAGTGGCGGCTCAGCCGCAGATCCCTCACCAAGAGATACTCGAATGTGCGGTCAAGCTTGAGAGGATGCGTGATGACATTCGAGCCGCACCGATGGAATGTTCGGGTGACTCTTTAGAAACCTTGTTGAATGCAGTGAAAAATCAAAGTTCGGATATGGCGTATCTTCGCGATGAGATTAACTTCTTGGAGTTAGAGCACCTCTAATAACGATATTTGAGCGGTTTAATAGCGCCGAGCTATCGAGTCTTGCCACAAGTCTTCGTTCGTTCAATGCAGCTGTTAGCATGCCAGAAAGTCCGCTCCTCATCAGGCGATGTAAAATCTGAAAGCCGCTGCCGGTGAACTTTTAGGAGCAAGCGCAGAACAGATTTCGGTCACCGAATGCGTTATCCACGCGATTAACTGTCGGCCAAAACTTGTTACTGCGCGCTCTCTGAGTCGGGAACACGGCAGTCTGCCTAGTGTATTTTCGGGTCCATTCTTCACTGGCTAGATCCTCAGCTGTGTGAGGTGCCAGTCGTAGTGGAGATTCTTCGAGAGTATACTTCCCCTCTCGAATTGACACAATTTCTCCGGAAATTTGAATCATGGCTTCACAAAAGGCGTCGAGCTCCGCTTTCGATTCGCTCTCCGTGGGCTCGACCATCAAAGTGCCTGCTACGGGCCAACTCATTGTCGGCGCGTGAAAGCCATAATCCATAAGTCGCTTTGCCACGTCTTCTACGGTTATGCCCGTTTCATTTTGTATCTGCCGAAAATCAAGAATGCATTCGTGAGCAACGTAGTCCCCTTGCCCTGTGTAAAGAATTGGAAAGTGGCTCTTCAACCTTTCTGCAATGTAGTTCGCGTTCAAGATAGCAATTTGCGAGGCCTTTTTGAGTCCGCTAGCTCCCATCATACGAATGTACATCCAAGAAATTGGTAAGATACTTGCGCTTCCCCAAGGAGCCGCAGAAATCATGCCTACTGATTGATCGCGAACAATTTGGTCGCCTGTCGGTTGATTCCGAATTGACTGTTCACCAGCCCCGCCTTTCTCCGCCATAAGGAAACTCCTGTTAAACGGCGAAAGTGCCGGCAGATAAGGCTTGAGATGTTCCTTCACTCCGATGGGTCCAACGCCTGGCCCACCACCCCCATGGGGAATACAAAAAGTTTTATGGAGATTGAGATGGCAAACATCAGCTCCAAAATCGGAGGGTCTGCAAAGGCCAATTTGCGCATTCATATTGGCTCCGTCCATATAAACTTGCGCACCAACTTCATGAACGAGGGAGCAGATTTCTACAATGCTCTCTTCAAAAACGCCGTGAGTAGATGGGTATGTGATCATAATACATGCAATGTTTTTACCATGTTCTGAAATGCGAGAGCGCAGGCTTTCAAGATCGACGTTACCATTTTTATCACACTGAATGCTCACCACTTTATAGCCCGCCATAACGGCGCTAGCGGGGTTAGTGCCGTGAGCTGAAGCAGGAATTAAGCAAATGCTCCTACCTTGTTCGCCTCGAGACTCAAAGTATTTGCGAATAACAAGCAGTCCGGCATATTCACCTTGAGAGCCAGCGTTTGGCTGAAGACTCACAGCCGAAAAACCTGTTATCTCAGAGAGCCAATCTTCCAAGCCATCAAACATTTTCAAATATCCTTGAGTATTCTTAAGATTCGTATACGGATGCAATTGCGAGACCTCTGACCAACTTACTGGCAGCATCTCGCTCGTTGCGTTGAGCTTCATGGTACAAGACCCAAGGGGAATCATGCTGTGAGCAAGAGATAAATCCTTAGATTGCAGTCGTGTAATGTATCGAAGCAGTTCAGTCTCAGAGTGATAAGAGTTAAAAACATTGTGCTGAAGATATTCAGATGTTCTTTTGAGCGAAGTTGGAATTTCTAGAGCTGTTAATTCGAAACTATTCTTAGCTTTCGCAGAAAACTCTTCAAAATTTTTATCCGAAACTTTTTTAGATTCGTTTTTCGGAACACCGCCATCTGCTAAGCTGCTACTGAGTATTTCTTTGACCTCAGTAAATCGCGTGAAGTCAAAGGTCTCTCCGAGAGAAATCGTTACGGGTAAGGAGTCAGTTTTTTTCTTCAGATCACTTCCGCTCGGCCACCTCAGTTCGATGCCAGACTTTTCGCAGTTCGTTTTTAAGGCGCTAAGCTGCGACTCATTGACAAACATTGTTACCGAGTCAAACGCAAAGTCTTCAGAGACGCGAGTGCTAGTTGAAAGAATAAATTTTTTCAATAGCTCCTTATTTTTTGCAATTTGCTCGGCAATTTTTTTGAGTCCCTTTGGGCCATGGTAGACGGCATACATGCTAGCCATAACAGCTAAGAGAACTTGTGCCGTACAAATATTGCTGGTCGCTTTTTCTCGGCGAATATGTTGTTCGCGTGTTTGAAGAGCAAGTCTTAGCGCTCGGTTACCTCTAGAATCCTTAGAAACTCCAACAATACGCCCAGGTATTGTGCGCTTAAGATCGTCTCTGACTGCAAAAAACGCTGCATGTGGGCCTCCAAACCCTAGGGGCACCCCAAGACGCTGACTAGAACCAAATGCAATATCAGCTCCCATCTCACCAGGAGACTTCAGCAGAGTAAGAGCCAGCAAGTCTGTGCAGACGGCAGCCATAAGTCCTTTGGATTTTAGGTCGGTAATAAGCTGAGTGTAATCACTGACTCTTGAAACCGTGTCGGGATTCGCTAAAATAAGCCCAAACGAATTTGCAAGCAGCCCTGACCAATCTTGGGTAGATGCCTCAATGAGCTCAACTTTGACCCCAATAGGCTCGGCGCGTGTTCTGACAATGTCGATAGTTTGAGGATTGGCGTTTTTGTCGAGAAGCAAAGTATTTGCCGATTTTAATTTTCTCGCAGCAAACATGACACCCATGGCTTCGGCGGCGGCAGTGCCTTCATCAAGTAAAGAGGCATTTGCGACGGGCAGTCCCGTCAAATCGCTCACAAGGGTTTGAAAGTTCAAGAGAGCCTCGAGCCGCCCCTGCGAAATTTCTGCTTGGTAGGGAGTGTACTGTGTATACCACCCGGGATTTTCTAAAATGTTTCTTTGAATCACGGATGGCGTGAGAGTTTCGTGATAACCCATCCCGATATAAGATTTAACGACTTTGTTTTGTAACATAATGTTTTTTAGCTCTGCCAAGGCTTGGGACTCAGACAATGCAGACGGTAAGGTGAGGGCTTTTTTTAGTTGAATTGCTTTTGGTACAACAGTTTCGCAGAGGGACTCGAGAGTGGGTTGGTTAAGTGCCCGCAGCATTTCAAGTACATCGGCCTCGCTGGGTCCGATATGCCGGCCCGAAAAGGAGTCGTCTCCGTTTGAGCGTCTGTCTGAGGAAGCTGCCTGCGATGATGTCTCTTCTGATGGGGGCATTGTCATAAATTTTTGGGGAGCCTTAAGTGTTTCTGTAGTTTCCATGGCCTAACCTCGTTAGTCGTTTTTGTAATCGCTGCGCACTTATTGAAGCTGAGTACTAGGGTTACCACAAAAGAGCCGGCCTTGATAACTGCCGGCTGTGCGCATCTTGGCGATAATGTGCTGAGCCACCATCATTTTATGCTTGTTCCAGTCTGGGGCGACGAGCTCATCCCACCTTTTGGCAAGAGCTCCGAGTCTGTGGACGGCAATAGAGGGGCTGAGGTGTTCTAAAAAGTCGATGGCAAGTCCGCTGTAGGCATCAAGAGAAATAGGCTCAAAAAGCCCCTGGTTGTACATTTCGGCAAGTGGAGTGTTGATAAGTACGTGCAGGTTGTGGAGCTTAACTTGCCCGATGGGCATTTGTGAGCAGATTTTGGCCGACTCAATAATGTCCTGACGAGTTTCGCCGGGGATACCAAAGATAAAATGGACTCCAAGGTCTACGTGCGGAGCAAACTCATGGATTTTGTAAATGGCCCTGATCGATTGTGCAGCGGTGTGGCCCCGCTTTAAAAAAGCGACTTGTTCTTCGAAGAAGCTTTGTACGCCAAGCTCTACAGAGAGATAGGTGGTTTGTGAAAGCTCGCCCCAGTATTTCAGTAGGCCGGCTGATAAGCAGTCTGGCCGGGTGCCAAGCACAATACCGACGACGTCTTTACACTTAAGGGCGCTCTCGATGTTTTGTTTTAACTGTTCGAGGCGCACGAAAGTGTTTGTGTAGGCCTGAAAATAAACGAGAAACTTTTTGGCTTTGTATTTTTTTGAAAGTATCGGCTTAATGACTTCAATTTGTTCGGCAACAGTTTTAGCGCGCTCTTCTGGGTAGGCGGCGGAGCCCCACTCATCGCAGAAAATACAGGTCTCCATTCCCTTAAGGCCCTGCCTATTTGGGCAATCTTCCGCGATGCTAATAGGAATTTTATAAACCTTCTCGCCAAAAAGATTTTTGTAATGCTCACTGATGGGATTGTAAGGAAGATTCACACCCCAGCGCCGGGGTGGGCTTTGGCGATCTAAATCCCGGGGTTGGCTATCGAGTTCTAGCTCCATTTGCGCCCCTGGCTGCGTTGATTTAGCTGCGTAGCTTTAACTGTGTTGTTATAAGGTCGCACTAAATGCCTCTGTGGCCCTCTTCGCACCTGTAGTGGTAAATAGCTCAATGGCGCAGGTGAAGATGCATTGGTTTGTCGTATTAAATTCACTGGGTTACAGAAAGCACGGCTTTTACAAAAAAGGAAACTAAAAGAGCGGTTCACGGTTGGCCCAAGCACTTAAGGGTCTTCTCGATGACCTGAATGCCTACATTGAACTGGTGCCAGGCACTTGTTGGTTCGTTCTTCGGCGAAGGGGACCGATGTCGAGCGTGACTTTGGCGTTAAGGATTTTTCCGTTCTTGTTGGCCGTAACTTCAACTCGAGTCCAGTTGCTGTCGGCAAAGGTATGAACGCTCAGGCCATTTTCAATTTGACTACCAATAAAACTAATCTCCTCCACTTTTCGTACTAGCAAATCCTTAAAGGCCTCGATTGTATCAGCATTCGTTTCATTAAGACTCGTATCCTTAAGCTGATCAAAATTGTTCAAAGCCATTTTTATTACGGATCGCTTTGCAAATTTTAAGGCCTCGATAATGTTGTTGGGATCTTTTTCTGACAGCATTTCGGCAGTGGACTTTTCTTCAGGAGCAATCGCGTTGTCGCTACCTAAAAACTCAGCAAATTTCGAGGGGTCCCTCTCACGAAGCCTTCGAAAGTAGTCGATAGCATCTTGCTCGCTACCCATCAATTTGATGTGTTTAACTTGATTTGGTTGAATCGTTGCGACCTCGCTGTAGCCCCACATAAGCTTTGGATGGAGTGTCAAACACAAAAAACTCACTATAAATGCTGTCAATTTGTTAGACAGGTTAGCCATGGGCGTCCTCTTTCGGGCGCATCTAATGGCCCGTTTGCTTTTACATCTTAGTTACTGCAAATATTAGGCTTGCCAAGAGCAAAGGCGCTTTTTGTCGTAGCCAAAGGGAGTGTATTTGAGGCCTAACCACTGGATGATCAACTGGAGCCGTTTTCTGAGCCAGGTGCGAGCAGAGCTCGAGAATGCTAGCTATTTAGAGGTGCGAACTCCTACGCTCGTGCCCTGCGGGGCCGTGGAACCTCACCTGCTTGCGCTTTCAACTACGGCGAAAATAGGCTCTCGCAGAGTCACACTTGAGCTACCCACAAGCCCGGAGCTAAGCCTCAAAAAGTTTTTGGCAGAAGGTTTAGAGAACATTTTCGAAATTAAATCGAGCTTCAGAGACGATGAGTTTGGCGTAAATCATCGAATCGAATTCACTATGCTCGAGTTTTACAAGAAAAATGTTACTCTTGAGGAGTTTGCCCTGCAAGTTGTAGAGCTAATAAGCACGCTTTTTGAGAATAGAGCATCAACTCAAACGCACGCGCACGGACAGCACCCATCGCTGAAAGGTGCAATCTCATCACACGCATTCGTACAATCTGAATCTTCCCCACAGATGCCTACTCGAACAAAAGAATGCAAGCCCGAAGTTGTCTTCGATAGTGTCGCCGATCTTTTTAAATCAGGGACCTCCTTTGAGCTAAATCCAGAATTTTTTTGCAATTCAGAGGCCACCAATGCCATAAATGCAACACCAAGGGACTATGCTTTGCCCGCCGTCTCTTCAGATGGAAAACAGTATCTAAAAAATGTCTGCACCAAATTGCAGCTTGATTACAATCAAGACGATTCAATTGATGACTTGTTTCACCGAATCTGGATATCAAAAATAGAGCCCAATTTTGATCCGAAATGCATTTACTTGATTAAAGACTATCCGCCCTCTCAGGGGGCACTAGCAAAATTAAATTCTGAGGGTTGGTCAGATCGTTTTGAGATTTACTTTGGGGGCTTTGAAGTTGCCAACGCCTACAATGAGTTGTTCGATCCGGTTCAATTAAAAGAACGGTTCAGGAAGAATCAAGAAGAGAGAAGACTTCAGGGCCGCCCCCTTTCTGGGATTGATGAGGAGTTTTTTGAAAAATCTTCGGGCGATTTAGAGCCCTGCTGCGGAATAGCTATCGGACTTGAAAGACTCTTTTGTGCCATCAACGGGTTCGAAGATTTGAGTTATTTTCCGCTAGCTACTTGGGAGAAGAAACTTCGACAAGACGAGTAGAGAGAAATGAATTCGAATCTATACGCTTCAAATGACAAATCACTTTCTTTTTCGAATTTGTATTTCAATTTGGTTTAGAGTAGTGCCGAATATTTGGCCCATGAGCTGCAGGACTCAGAATCTACGCTAGTCGTTCAGAACTATTTTTAATCCTTCGATCACCATGCCCACTTCATCGTCTGTCAACTCGGGAAAGATAGGCAAAGCTAAAGAAGTTCTTGAGGCTTCGTGCGAAACGGGGAACTCATTTTCAGAATCTATATTTCTAATTTCAGCTTGCACAACAGGCTGTTCAACCACGGTGAAAGGGTAATATATTTCAGTGGGAATACCCATCTCAGTGAGCTTCTTTCGTACGTTATCACGATCAGACACTCGAACGATGTACTGATTCCAAACATGCGTCCGACCATCAAGTACCTTCGGAAGTGTTATTTTATCAGACAACGCAGCCAACTCTCTACTGTAAAGATTGGCGATCTGAGCCCGCCGGCTGACCCAACTGGTAAGAAATGGAAGTTTTGCATCAAGATAAGCGCACTGAAGCGCATCCAATCGGGAATTGGTTCCAAGAATTTCGTGAGTGTACCGGACTCTCATGCCGTGAACGCGAATGAGCTTCATTCGATCGGCAACGGCGTTGTCAACACAGGTGACCATTCCACCTTCGCCCGCGCCCCCAAGATTTTTGGTCGGGTAAAAACTCGTAGCCCCTGCATCTCCCATGGCCCCAGCAGGGCGGCCTTTGTAAGTCGCCCCCAATGACTGAGCAAAGTCTTCAACCACCGGAATATTGTGTTTCTTTGCAATCTCTAGAATAGGATCCATATCGGCACATTGACCGTAGAGATGAACAACCATAATTGCTTTGGTTTTTTTTGTGATACGCCGTTCAATATCAGTCGGATCAATATTGTACTCTTCAAGCCGAATATCAGCGAAAACAGGTTTTGCACCAAAGAACATAATCGATCCAGTGGATGCAAAAAAACTGTACGCAGGCGTTATGACTTCATCTCCGGGGTTTACTCCAACTCCCTTAAGCGCCACCACTAAAGCATCAGTCCCCGAAGCCACTGAAATGCAGTGAGGAATCTTCGTCCAATCTGAAATATGATTTTCGAACTGAGTAACCGCATCTCCCATGACCAGTCTTTGCGACTTAAGAAGCTCGCTAAAGCGCTTTTCGACGTCGTTTTCAATTAGGGGATACTGCCTAGATAAATCAAAAAAAGGAAACTTCATGTTGCTACTCTCTTGTCTCCATTAGTAATCTAGATTTCATGGCTAAACAAGTGCTGCCCGAAAACCTAAGAGTCTGTCTTGTTGCAAGGAAGTTTCCAACTTCCTCGGTGGGGGAATTTGGCTACCTCTGGTCTCTAGCTTCACAACTGGCTCAAAAAGGACACGAGGTCGTAGTTATAGCCAGTGAAGGGCGGCCAGAACATGAATATGAAAAAGAGACTGTGAAGCTTTTTTATCTCAGTCAGGGTATTCGCTCCTATAGATCCGAAGAGTTTGCGAGTCATGCACGCATCAAGTTCTTAGAACTACACAGTCAAAAGCCCTTCGATTTACTTCATGGATTTGACGCTTCGGCGACTCTTATTGCACGGCTCCGAGAAAACTTTCAGATTGCGACGGTTTTTGACGTGCGTGCTACCCAGCTTGCGCAGATATTTTCTATCCTTGGAGTCTCACAAGAAAGTTTAAGCAGTCTCATCCAGACTGGTATAGCCGTCTCTTATAAGTTTCTACGAACTTATTATGGAGCAGATTTGGGCTTGCTTAAATCTGCGGATGCTATCTTTGTTCGCAGTCAGCAAGAAAGATTGGCATTAGAGCGCTTTTACTTTTATCCGGATTCACGAATTTTTACTGTACCCTTTGGGATCGATTCGTCTGCGCTTTCTAAGGAGGCCCCATCTGAAGATCTTCGAAAGAAATGGGGTATTGCAGAAACTTGCCGGATGATACTGACAATCACAGATATGACAGAAGTAAGAGAGGTAAAGAACCTTTTGCTCTCTTTCGAGAAAGTTGTCATTAAGAAGCCTGACCTGCGACTCATGATTATCGGTAATGGTCCTAAGAGAAAAGAGATCGAATACCAAATCTATAACTTAGCTCTGGGTAACAAGGTAATTCTGGTCGGGGCGATTGATGCAGAAACACTTTCAAATGCTTTGTTTTCTTCAGAAGTTCTTATTTCTCTAAGCAGCCGCTCCATGGGCTTCGAAAGCACTTTGTTGGAGGCTATGGTCTACAAGAAGATCGTTATTGGCTCTGAGGTTAACGGAGCAGCATCTTCTATTATCGAAGATGGTGTCGATGGATTCCTTGTGAGGCCAGCCGATGTGTCGGGGATTTCAAACCTTCTACTTGATATCTTTTCCGGTAAGGTCTTGACAGTTGAAATTGGAGAGCGAGCGAGAAAAAAGGTCGTCGACTTGTTTGAACCGCAAAAGGTGATAGACGCTACTGTTCAGGCTTATTACAAAATTTTGAAGAGAGCGAAGAGGCTCAAAAGCAGTTTTGGGGTTAAAAAAATAAATGCATCAAAACAAGAAATGTTAAAAGAGGTTTAAGATGAGGGAGCAACCCACCGGGGCGTTGTCTATTTTTTACTATTTGGTTCCGTTCTTTTTGGGACTCTACAGTTTATCGCTTCTCACTTCTATGACGGGAATGGAGCTCGCCAGCACAGGGATCGCTCTTTTCACTCTTCTCTTTTTGATGATTTCTGTCGCTAAAGGAGATTCAGTTTCGCCCTATCGATTAGGTGGAGACTTTGCACTCATTGGACTAGTCGTATGTGTTGCCATAGGACTTTGGTTCAACGCGCCGAAAGCAGACTTCTTCTACTTTTTTGCAAAGATGCGCTGGGTGCTTTTGCTATACCTGACGACTTACGCGCTGGATTTTTTCCCGGGTCTTAACTCTCGCCTATTTATAATTATTTACGGGTCTGTGATCGTCGCAGCTTATGCCTGTTTTCAACATTTTACTGGGATCGATGCCAGATACGCTTGGGGCTTGAGACCAGAGAGTGCCATCTCGGTAGCGCCCTTTCACAATGCCGAAGTTTACAAAACCGTAGGTTTTTTTAGCCACCACCTCACCTATGGCTACTCATTTGGTATGTTGTTTTGTTTGGTCCTTGCCGTTTTTCTGCTAGGTAAAAGAAGAAACAAGCTCCTTCGATTGGGCGCCTTTATAGGAGTAGTTCTCATCGGCGCTTCTCTGCTTTGGACATATGGTAGAGGTGTTTGGCTAGCGGCGATTGCAGGTACACTTGTCATGGGTGCCTACGCCTCTAAGAAAGCTCTTTTTTCATTGTTGATCATAATTGCTTCACTGGGAGGTTTCTACTATAGCGTTTCGCCAGGTTTTCGCGAAAGAGTTCAAACCGTTTGGGACCAAAACTATTTTAGCAACGCCGACAGAAAAGATGTTTGGAAAGCAAACCTTGAAATGTTCAAAGACTACCCATGGTTTGGTATTGGCTATATGCAGAATGAAGAGCGTCTTGGCGAATACTATCAAAAGCTGGGCATCGACAACGAATTCGGTGGTCATGCGCACAACACCTACTTACAAATGCTCTCTACAACAGGCTTGTTTGGCTTCATTTGCTACATGAGCTTTGTCCTGGTTTTCTTACTCATGACCCATCGTCTTTGGAACGAAATTCCTAAAAATCATTTTTGGCATCGAGTTTTTGTTTTAGGAGTTCTTGGCGCCCAAGTAGTCATGCATGTCGGAGGCCTCACTCAATGGAATTTCGGCGATGCGGAAGTAAGGCATCTGTTTCTGTTCTTGATTGCGATCATTGCTTATATGCATGAGAGGTATTCGCGGGGAATAGTCTCTGACGACCGCTCCCTCTAGCCCCCTGCTTCAGATACGCTGCATCCTGCCGCGTACTCTGTTTTTAAAAGCGTCAGCTTCTTCAAATACTCAAACATCCGTTCGGCAGCAGCGCTCGCAAGAGCGAGCACTGCACCAAGCCGAACTCGCATTTGAAGAAACTGACGCTTTTAAAAACCAAGCACACTTTCAAGCACAGGCATGTAACGCAATGTGGCGACAGAAGTTGGTTTGGTGCTGAAAAGAAAAAAGTTGAAACTTATTATGAGCTTAGACAACTTGGTAGCTGACTTCTTGCTCGAACGTGTATGGAATTGAGGCTTGGGGGGTTGCTCTATGACCAAAGCAGATCTTATCAATTTGGTTTCTGAAACGGCTGGCATCACGCGCGTGAAATCTGAAGCTGTCGTGAATACAATCTTTGATACAATTGTCGATGCATTGATGAAAGATGACCGGATCGAGATCAGAGGTTTTGGTTCATTTGTTAATCGCAAGTACGGATCCTATCAAGGCCGCAATCCTCGCACGGGTGAAGTCATAGAAGTTGGCGAAAAGAAAGTTCCCTTTTTTAAAGTGGGCAAAGAGCTCCGTGAAGCTGTAGAAAAAGGCGGCAAATAGTTTTGCGGCATCGTGAGCATCTATTTTGTTTTCACCAAATAGTGCCTTTTTGGAACAGTTAAGGTTTCGTCTTGATAGAGCGTAAATGTTTTTGTGCCGCTACTCTCAATTGTTTTTATCGAACCAACGTTATTTTCGTCACAAGTAATAAGAACACTTTCTAGTTTTAACTCAGTTTTACAAAAATCTAGTGCGCCTCTTAAAATAATTGTCGCGTAGCCCATTCTTCGAAAACGTGGGATCACTCCATAGCCCAAGTTCCCGGCGTATTTTCTTAAGTAGTCATTTAGTTCATGCCTAATCGACACCCGTCCAACAATCTCGCCTGTGTTGTTAAACGCAAACAATAGCGTATCAGGAACAAAGCCGTTAGGTAGATTGATGCCCTTTTCATACTCGTCCAGCTTTTTCAGAATGGAATCAAATGATAAACCAGTCACATCGAAGCTCGGCATAAACTTAAAATGGGGCTCGTCAGGGAATGCCTTCATCGCTTTATAAAATTGTTCGCGATCATCAAGCGCAAGTCGTCTTAGTTGTATGATCCCAACCTTTCGATTGTCTACTCAGTTAAAATTGCTCTGAGGGTTGGCCATATTTTTCGGTTGGCCTCGGGGATTTCCATTTTTTCGATATCGCTAACGCGAAACCAATCCAGGGCTTCGTGATGCTTGGTTTTGGGCTCTCCCTTCCAAAATGGAACGTCGAAAAACAATAGCAATACGCCTTTTTCTCCGTAGCGGTGTGTATGGGCTAGCCTAAGGTTTCCCACCTGCGCGTCAATGCCGAGCTCCTCTGATAATTCTCGAGCAAGTGCTTCTTCGGGAGTTTCGCCAAGCTCGATCTTGCCACCAGGAAATTCCCATTGGCCGGCCAAAGTGTACCCCTCAGGCCGTTTACCAAGTAAAATTTGATCACCTTTCTTAATTAAACCGGTGACAACCGGGATCCAAATCGCGCGCTGCATTCTCATGGTTGAGCTCTCATGAAATATAAGCTACCTAACGCTCATCACCTTGTCATGTAGAGATGAGGAATGACGACGTTTGGTGTGTGTCAAAGCGGACAGCTCAAAAAAAAGGATGCGAGAGCGTGAATCTAAAATTAGATAAAATTAAGCAAGATGTGATGATATGCGCCGAAAACGGCTATCGAGGTAATTTCTCAATGAATGACGGCAAATCATACCGCGGTGGGTATATCACGGGGACTAATTGGGAGGTTGGAGTGATTTCAATCGAAAGAGTCGGCGATCGAAGTCGCAAGCCCATTGTGCTTCGAATCGAAGACATCGTCGATTTCGAATTGATTTGGAACGTCTGAAGAAAAGCTCCAGATGTTGCCTATTCCGAAAGTAGATCCAGCGTAACGTTGGGAGTTGTTTCATTTAGTTGATCTATTCCGGGGATCAAAGGGGGCAGACTCTCTACAGGCGTGACTTTCAGTTCAAAACCCAATGAAGCAAGGGGAGAGCGAAAATTCTCAACTGCGATCCCCCAGTTCGAGCAACCTTCAGGCTTTTGGCACTTGTTTTTAATCCAAGCCGCGCAGGAGCGAATGGCAATACCAGCTAGTCTTCCGTAAGCATCTAAGATGGCTCCTCCACTGTTGCCCGTTAAGAAGTCGGCACTTGTAGCAAGTATATGAGGTTGCCCTCCTCCGGTAACAAATCCATTTGAGTTTAGCCGTGAAAGGTTAAACCGGAATCCGACTAAGGTAATCTCACCCAATGACAAAAGTTTTTTGTTGAAGTCGCTGCGTTGGGGCTTGTTATAGTTCCATTTCTTTCGAGATGCCAACGAAGGATAGCCAATGGCGGCTGCGGCCTTGTTTGTTTGAAAGTTATTCGGACCAATATCCGCAAAAACGGGATCAAACGGAGCCCTCCACTCTACAAGAACTATTGCGGCATCAATCGATGGATCTACCCAATAAACGTTATGAGCAAAAAGCCAATGAGGTTTGCCGTTGTAAGGATTAGTGATTTCAATTCGGTGACGGCAGGACTGGCTATGGGCGCACTTTACAACGTGCGCCGCCGTCAGAACGATAACTTGAGAGGAATTATTAGGATTCCTTCCAATCATAACTCCAGCACCATGACCGCGATTCAAATCGCGCGGTTCATTGCTGAGGAAGTGCGGGGTAATGCCCACAACAGAGTGAAACCCTTTTTCATACTGAGGAAACTTCTCTAAGTTTTGGGTAAAGCCCTCAAAACAAGCATTTGGCATTTCGGCCAATGAAATTGTGACTGTAAAAAAACATCCCAGCAATGCGACTATATTTAGCCGCCGCCCTTTAGTGATAGGATGACCCCCGTCCCCCATAGCACCCCCCGCCCGCGAACATAGAAGAGCTTTTATTTAAATGCACCCTTCAACACATAGTTGAAAAATATTTATGAATATCCATACGACGCTGCGTTTGTTTCGTATTTTAAGCTAACCAAGTCATGGTCGATCATTTCAAATAACGAAAATTTTTTGATAGAGCTTCATTCGAACTCCAAACGAGGGCTAATTCGTACATATATTAATCGAAGGCATTAGCTTTTCTTATATTAGAGACATTTCAATTTATTGCCTTTGCTCGTTACGTTAACGAAATCGCAACAGCCCCTAAAACGTGTGAGCTTTCGTGTAGATTTATTGTTGGAAAAATTTAAGCACCAATATGGCGTAAGCTAATCGGATTTGGATCTTGATCTTTAAGCTCAAAAAGGCTGTTTCTGATAAACCAGGGGCCTTCGAGCGCTAGGGCGGTGTAGACTTGAACTAAGTGAGCTCCCATCATGAGCCTGTCAGCGATATCCTGAGCAGAGAGCACGCCTCCACACGATACAATTAGATATTTTTGCCTTTGAAAGCCGAGCGTTTCTACCAAGGTCTCAAGCGACTTTCGTGCCAATGGAGCGAGCAAACCACCGGAAAGACCACCATCCTTAGGCCATCGACTGTCAGACCTTTGAGCGGTCGTATTGGTCAGAACCCACCCATCGATTTGGTTATTCTTGCATATTTCGATCACTTCTTTGAATTGGTTCGTTTCAATATCGGGCGAAAGCTTCAGAAGCAATGGTCTGTACATACCTTTGTTTGCCATTTCCGATCGAACCTCGTGAAGTTCACCCAAGAATCGAGATAGCGTTTCTGGATCAAGTAAGTTTCGAAGCCCCACAGTGTTGGGGCTGCTAATATTGATGACGAAGGTGTCGGCAACTGGAGACAGAAGCTGAATCAGTCGAATATAATCGAGGTGGGCTCGCTCGTTACTTGTTTCACGGTTTCTTCCAATATTGACGAACAAAGGGGTGAAGTGGGGTTCTGGCAAATTTCGCAAGAGTTGAAGGGCGCGCGATTGGCCGGGATTAGGAAATCCTAAACGGTTCCAGAGCACTTTTGACTTAGCGTCTCTCAGAATATTTGGTTTGGGCAAGCTCAGCTGAGCTTGAGGAGTGATAGTTCCTACTTCTACAAAGCCGGCTGAGTAGTGCCACCAGCCTCGAATTTGTTCACACTCTTTATCAATTCCCCCAGCTACGCCAATAGGGTTTTCAAAGGTCAAACCCATCCATTCTAATGGGCGGTAAGTGAGGCGTCGGTAGGGTAAGTTTCCAGCCGTTTTTATAAATCGTTTGCCCAGATCATGAGACAAATCAACAGGAAGCCAATGCCAAGGCTTCATCATCGTGGATAAAGCCCTCTTAGCAACATAGCTTTCTCGAGCCTTTTCAGGGCAGAGGCAAGAGCCGCCTCCCTCATATTCATTTTATGTTGATTTGCGAAATCCCAAACTTTGTCGAAGGCTGTGTTAATGACGGATCTGAGCCGAGAATGAACCTCGTCTTCGCTCCAAAAGTAGGAGCCCATATCTTGGACCCATTCGAAATAGGACACAATCACGCCGCCGCCATTGGCAAGGACGTCGGGTATAATTACTGTTCCGTTGCTAACCAATATGTCCGTAGCTTCTTGCGTGACAGGACCGTTCGCCCCTTCAACGATGAGTTTTGCCTTCACGTTTCCGGCATTTTTATCTGTGATAGCGCCTTCTAATGCAGAGGGGATCAAACAGGCAACTTTTAACTCAAGAAGATTGTCATTGGTTATTTCATCTGCGGAGCCAAATCCTCTGAGCGTCTTGTTTTCTTTGTAGTGTTCAATCAATGCCGGGATATCTAGCCCCTTATCACTATGAATCCCACCATGAACATCGCTGATTGCTACGACCTTTGCCCCAAGCTTGTGAGCGAAAAGTGCTGCATTGGAACCCACGTTTCCAAATCCTTGTACAGCAACAGTGAAGTGAGAATCAATATTGTAACCGAGCTTTTGGGCGGCTCTCTCCATACAATATATAGCACCTAGACCAGTCGCGTGTTCACGCCCAAGTGATCCGCCTATTTCTAATGGTTTACCTGTTACAACTCCCGGGACTGCGTATCCGTATTCTTGCGAGAATGTGTCCATGATCCACGCCATCGTTTGAGCATCCGTACCGACATCTGGCGCAGGAATATCCTTTTCGGGCCCGATGAGCATAGAGATTTCGCTCGTGTACCGCCGGGTCATATTTTGTTTTTCGGTTCGTGAAAGTTGAGTCGGATCTACTGCGATACCGCCCTTTGCTCCACCAAGAGGCAAGTTCAAAAGGCTATTCTTTAACGTCATTAACATAGCAAGCGCCGCGACCTCGCCAAGAGTTACATTGGGATGATACCGTATACCACCCTTAAATGGCCCAAGCGATTGGTTGTGCTGCACGCGAAAGCCAGTAAAGACTTTTACAGTGTAGTCGTCCATTCGAACGGGAACGCTGACGACAAGTGCTCGTTTTGGGCGCTGAATACGAGAGAAAACATTCGGGTCTAGGTTCACGCGTTCGGCTACGATAGAAAGAGATTTTAAATTGTTCGCATAGAGTTCATTTTCAAAGGTTTTATCCACAGAGATTCCCCTTACATGGCTGTGTTCGCAAGATTACAGCCTTGTTTTCTCCTAGAATCAAGAGGAGCTTCAGTAGAGACTGTAAGCGGCGCATCTTTAAGCAAAATGCGAGTCAATGTTTTGGTGAAGGCAAAACTGTGTATACTAGAAGCAGAGCGCATACGTTCGGAGGAATTTGGTGTCGCATGACGATGGGTCTTCTATGAAAAGGGATCTAAACAGAAATAAATTGAAGTTGGCTCTTATCCGGCTCGATAGGCTCGGAGATCTCATCTTGACCCTTCCAGCAGATGAAATTCTTCCTGCTTCTAAGTGCGACGTCACATGGGTTGTGCCGGCGGCATTTTCAGGCCTGTTTCAGTTGACGGAACCCGATCGCAGTTTTCATCCCATTAACCTCGCCGACCCGAAGCAGGCCAAGGCAGAGTTGCTGAACTGGTTGAAAAAGAAGCAATTCGACGCCGTTGTCTTTTTTCAGGGACCGACTTGGGTTTATTCGGCCCTTTTTAAGAGCCGAATTCCTATAAGGGTTGGAGTAAAAAGTCGCTGGCAAAGTTGGCTCTGCCTTAACGCTGGTCTTCGCCAAAAACGTAGTTTGAGTGAGCAACATGAGTCTTGTTATTCAGATGAACTTGTTAAACACTTGGCTGAAAAAATTGGTGTGGTCCCTCAAAATCGCCCGTTCAATTGGCTAAGGCTGAAGCGTCCAGTGGGAGAGGGCTCTAGAGATCGTCACCGCGAAATGCAGGTTTCTCGAAAATATATAGTTGTCCATCCCGGTATGGGAGGATCAGCAAGGAACTGGCCCGCATCGAGCTACATTCAGCTCATTGAGAAGCTTATCGAGAATGGTTTAGTGGTCATCACAGGAACTGCCGCCGACGAGCGGTGGTTGGAGCCAATTCGTGTATGGCTTGAGATGCAAAACGATTCTAAAAAGACGCGAATTTATTGGTCGGTCGGTAAAGTGGATTTGCTGGGGCTAGCCGAGGTATTGTCTCAGGCAAAAGCTCTTGTTGCCCCATCCACTGGTGTGCTTCATTTAGCGGCAAGCATGGGGACGCCCACGGTAGGTATTTTTAGCCCAGTGAGGGTGCAGGCGCCAACGAGGTGGGGAGCCAGGGGGGCGAGAGTGAAAAATTTAAGCCCTCAAGTTGACTGCCCTGGACACTTTGACTGTCTCATGGAAAAGTGCTCCCAGTTTGACTGTATGAGCCAGATTTCTGTGGGTACCGTAATGAAAGAAATCGACGAAGTCATTAACCTCTCATAAGCAGTCAAAAGTTTAAAAATTCTTTCGGTTTCGAAAGTCTCTAAAACTGAGTGAAGTCGAGGCATTGATGTTGAGTGTAGGTCGCTTAAGTGAAATCCAGAATAAAAAAGTATTGATCGTCGGTGATGTCGGACTCGATGAGTATGCATTTGGCGCCGTTAAGCGAATCTCCCCCGAGGCTCCTGTCCCAGTTTTAGAAGTCGAATCGGAAGAAACCAGGTTAGGGCTTGCAACCAACGTAGCCCAAAATATTCATGAGCTCGGAAGCGAGGTCATTCTTGTTTCGGTGATTGGTAAAGATGAAACCGCCAATCGCCTCGGAAAGCTGATTCAAGAAAAGGGTATTTCAACAGAACACCTTGTGAGAGATCTTACACGCCCCACCACCCGAAAATTGCGAGTTATGGCTGGGCACCATCATCTTGTAAGAGTAGATTATGAGCAGCGACGTCCGCTCGACAGCGATGTGCTCGCATTGCTACTAAAAAATGTTGAAACAACAATAAAAAATGTCGACGCTGTAATTATTCAGGATTACGCAAAGGGAGTTTTGAACTCTAAAGTTCTTAAAGAGGTCATTTCTCTCGCAAAAGCTCACCGAAAACTGGTTGTAGTTGATCCACATCGCAGCACACCGCTGAGTTATTACCAGGGCGCGGATCTTATGACTCCCAACCGCGATGAAGCCTTGGCATTGGCTTCAGTGAAAGAAGACCAAGTGGAATTTGAGGAATCATGGGTCGAACGACTTGGTGAGATTCTCATGAGAGGGATCGGTTCAGAAAGAATGGTTATCACCCGCGGTAAAGATGGCATGAGCTTCTTTGAGAACGATCTTCATGAGAGAGTGCCCACGTTTGCCCGCGAAGTTTTCGATGTGACCGGAGCAGGAGATACAGCTGTTGCAGCGCTCACGCTAGGCTTGGTCGCGGGCTGGAGTTTAAAGGATGCTTGTATATTGTCTAACTACGCCTCGGGAGTCGTCGTAGCCCAGCCGGGTTGCGTGCCATGTGGTTTTGGCGATCTAAAAGAACTTATCAGCCTTGATTCGAGTGAAAACCAAGTTGGTGTGCCGAATGACTAGTCCCGTAAGATCATTTTTTGATTTTGAACTGGAAGAGCTTAAGAAACACTTTTCTTCGCATGGCAAAGAAAAATTCCGCGCTCAGCAGTTATTCCAATGGGTTTATCAAAAGTCAGTTCTTGATCCTCAGCTCATGACAAACCTCTCAAAAGACTTTCGAGCACAGCTTTTAAGCGAAGTGGATTTGATGCGACTACCTATCGTAGAGCAATTGGATAGCGTCGACGGTACTAAGAAATTTCTCTTTGATATTGGTGATAGCAAAACAGTTGAATCCGTGTTGATACCGTCCAAAGACCGACTCACATTATGTGTCAGCTCCGAAGTGGGTTGCAATATGGCATGTCGTTTTTGCTTTACCGGTAAACAAAAGCTCTCGCGTCGGCTCACAGCCGGCGAGATAGTCGGTCAGTTCTTTGAGGTTTCAAACCTAATTCAACCGCGAAGGATCACTAATGTCGTTTTTATGGGGATGGGTGAACCTCTTGATAATCCAGATGCGGTTTTCCGCGCGATCAAAATTTTGAATTCCCCGTGGGGATTCAATCTTTCGAGAAAGCGAGTGACGGTCTCGACTTCTGGGCTTGTGCCGATGATTCCGCTGGTTGCGGAGGCAGGAGCCCGGTTGGCGGTAAGCTTGAATGCTACGACCAATGAGATTCGTGATTATGTCATGCCGATCAATAAGAAGTACCCAATGAATCAGCTTTTGGAGTCTTGTAGGCAATATGTTCGCGAGACTGGCGACAGAGTGACTTTTGAGTATGTTTTGCTCAAGGGTGTTACTGATTCGCTCGAGGATGCCAGAAGATTGCAGAAAATTTCAAGACAAGTGCCTTGCAAGATTAACATTATTCCTTTTAACGAGCACCCTGGTTCGGGGTTTGAAAGACCTAGCGATGAGACTGTAGACCAGTTTCATAACGAGCTGATGCGCCTTGGGGTGCATGTATTGTTAAGAAGAACCAAAGGTCGAGATATATTTGCGGCTTGTGGCCAGCTGCGAAGCCGCTACGAGGGGCATCCTGAGAGAATGTCCGTTTCATGATTTAAGTCGTGCAGGCTTAGGTAGAGGTGATTCCCTTCTTGAGAGCTCGCCTTAGCCTTTTGGCTGAACCTGTAAAGAGCTAATCCCTCCATCAAACGTCGAGTAAGCACTATAAACAGAGTCTTTGTTTTCAATGAAAAGGTCAAAATTTCCGATCCTTTACAAGATGAATGGTGCAAAGAAAAAGAAAAATCCTACTGATGATCTGTTAGAGATCATTTTGGATTCCGAGACTCACGCAGGTGATACGGATGTGACTGTTTCACGTGTTAAGGAAAAGCCAAGCGAAGACGAAATTTCTGACAAGACTCAAGTGTCACGCCTCCATTCTCTCAATCCACTCAAACAAGATCCTCTGCCAAGTTTAAAAAAACCAAGTGGCGACTCGACTCTTCAAGTACCGAAGAAGAATTTAGTGGATGTGACGGTTACTCACAGTTCTCGTCCGCCGCTGCAGGTAGTCTCTACGCAGGAAGGCTATAAGCAGCCAGAAAAAAAGTCCCAGCTTGGAGGAAGCACCTCGTCACCAGCAAGGTTGTCAGAAGACCATGCAGATCTTCGCCAGGCGGAGAGCCTAAAGATGGCGCAGCAGACGATTCTTCGCTTAGAGAGAGAAGTTGAAAAACTGGTTCATGAAAATCATGAACTTTCATCTGCTGCCACTGTGTTTCGCAATCGCGTGGATGAATTGGCCGGTCAACTTGATCGCCTAGAGAGAAAACTCCAGGATCAATCAGGCATTTACACGGATGAGAAGAATGTTCTTGAAAATCAGCTTGCATCAAAAAAGAGACAAGTAGGGGAGCTCGAAGCAAAGAATAAAGAATTGGAATCGAGAATCCAAGTTGATCTAAGACAAGTAAGATCCCGTGAGCGGGAGCTCGAGAACCGTTTAGAAATTGCAAAATTAGAAAATGTATCCCTTTTAAGGAGCAAAGACGAACTGATTCTTGATCTGAAAAAGCGAATAGAGCAGATGGAAGGCGATCAAGAGTCTTATCGTATGAAAGCTAAAGATCTCTTAGTTAAGCTTGACGAAAAGCAAGATCAGATTCGTCGTGTGATGAAGGCGCTAAAGTTGGCAGTTACTATGCTTGAAGCAGAAGAGAATACAGAAGGCTCCGACGGCAAAGGAAGTGGCGATGAAGACAAGTAAAAATATTAAGTCCGCTCCAGCGCCACTCTCGGAGCTGCTCTCCTCATTAAAAGGCTTTGGCTTGGCTGAAAGTAGTCATGTCCGCATACTCCTTGTCGAGGGTGCGCCAGGTCTAGCCTCAAGATACAAATCATTCTTATCAGAAAAGGTACTTGGACGTGCGAGAGTAGAAACTGTATCAACGTCTAATATAGACTGGGATCTTGTCTCTGTTTTCGATGTCGTTATATGGTGCTTGGGAAGTCGTAAACTCAATGACGAGTCGTGGGCGAGAGTCGTATCTCACCCCTTTAGTTGTCATTTATTTCTCTATACAAGCGGAAGTTTTGGAGACCTGCCTAAGCCTCAAGGTCTAAGGAAGCTTCACAACGCCAGGTACTCGGTGCTGCCCTACTTGTGTTCGAAGTCGAGGTTTGAGAAAACGGTTCGCAGACTTTCAGAGTCTGTATATTTACTAAGACAATTGTTTGTCTTGAACCAAGAAAAGAGATTTTTAAATGACCTTTTAGATTTCATTGCGAATGCAGATATCGAGCAGGTGCTACCGCTCATTTTTGACTATTTAGCCAGAGAGTATAAAGCGACTCGAGTTGTTTGGATGGGGCGAGATTGCCTGCAGAGACTCGAAAAGTCCGATCGGCACGGATGGACGGAGCAAAGAAAAAGTATTCGAGTGCCATCTACGGGTGGGCTTTACAGCTGGGGAGCTTTGCCAGATGAGGAGTTTCATGCCCTCTTTGATCGGGCACAGCAGATTCAATCTAGTGGCACACTTGATCTCGACCTCAACACAAATCTCAGAGTTATAGATTCGGCTAGGCAAAAATATGAAGGGGAGTGGCTTGTCTTGAGAGTCTCAACAGAAGGAGAAGAGCTAGGGCTCATTTTTATTAATCAGCCAGAAAAACATCAGCTGATACACTTTCTGGGTCTTGAAAAACCTCTAATGAGAAGTTTCGCACTTGCGATGTGTGTTTTGAGATCTGCAAGCGTAGACAGAACTCTTTCGTATACGGACGACTTGACAGAGCTTTTCAATCAAAGATTTCTAGAAAAAGTCTTGGATACGGAGATTAGTCGAGCGGGCCGAGAAGGCGGTAAATTCTCGGTGCTTTTTGTGGATGTTGATCGGCTAAAGCAGATTAACGATGAAAACGGTCACCGAGTTGGATCGCAAATTCTGGCAAGGGTAGGCAACCTCTTCAAACGGAACATTCGTTCGACCGACTACGCCTTTAGATACGGCGGAGACGAATATTTGTTGATTTTAGTCGGAGCAGGGTCAACCGACGCTCAAATGGTTGCAGAACGAATACGGCAACAGGTTGCAGAGATGACCTTTGAGTTTAAGGGTAATCTCTTAAGCGTGACTCTAAGCATAGGAGTTGCTAGTTACCCCGACCACGCGTTAACAAAAGAGCAGATCATAGAGATGGCCGATCAGGCCATGTATGTCGGAAAAAGAAAATCGAGAAACGCGGTTTTCGTGGCTAGTTAATTGGATAGAAGTTTTATCATTCTTGGCGCGGGCGATCTGTGAAAAAAGTAAAGCTAATATGTAGTGATTTGCACTTAGGAGTAGGAAAGATCCTAGAAGGCGGCGAGACCAACTCGCTCGAAGAGTTTTACTATGATGAGCAGTTTGCCGAGTTTTTAAACTACTACACCGTAGGCGAGTTCAAAGACACAGAGGTGGAGCTCGTACTTAATGGCGATATCTTCAATTTTCTTCAGATAGACTATAACGGTCATTATCTGGCAGTGATTACTGAGACGATTTCTTTAGAGAATCTTAAAGGGATAGTAAAAGGACATCCTGTATTTTTTAAAGCACTAAGGGAGTTCGTTGAAAACGGAAAGAACTCAATAACGTTTATCGTTGGCAACCATGATCAAGGTATGCTTTGGCCCGAAGTTCGCTCTTATCTTAACCAGATCGTTGGCGCGCCTATCAGGTACAAAAATTTGGTATATTTTTTTGAAGGTGTTCATATAGAACATGGCCATATGCATGAGGCCGCTAACAGACTCGATCCCAGGCGCTTTTTTTTAAAGCACAATGTGGCTGAACCCATTTTGAATCTACCTATGGGTTCCCAATTTTTTGTCGACTTCGTATTGAAGGTGAAACTGGTTAACCCCTACATCGACAAAGTGAGGCCGTTCACATCATTCATCAGATGGGGTTTAGTTTTTGATACGCTTTTCACCCTTAAAACCTTGGTGGGTCTGCTATTTTATTTCGGCAAGAGGATTCTCGTTCCAGATCCTCGAAGAGGGCAGTGGAGTCTTAAAAATGTATTGAAAGTTTTTGCAGAAGGGGCTGTCTTTCCAGACTTAGATCATGCGGCGCGCAAGATTCTTAACGATGAAAAAATCCATACTGTTATCTTTGGGCACTCTCACGTGTATCAGTACAGGAAATACGGCAAAGATAAGGAATACTTTAATACTGGGACATGGACGGAGCTAACCTCTCTTGATATGGTCTCACTCGGAAAAATTACTAAGCTCACCTATGTTCTGATTGAATATCCTGACCAAGCAGATCGTCCGAGAGGACGCCTCAAAGAGTGGCGAGGATTTCATCGAGTTCAAAAGGATGTTGATGTGAGCTAGAGAGGATACTCTTGTTAAAGCTTACACAAGTTGAAAGTTCACTCGAAGACAGAGTTGTAAAAAAAGAGCACTGGGATCAATTGATAAATCGAGAAGGAGTTGGCTTCTTCGATTTGCCAAATAGAGTTTCGCTTTGGAAAGCGGCTGATAAAAGAGCCGCCGAGATTAAGGAGAGCTTTCGTAAGCTTGTGGTCTTGGGTATTGGCGGCAGCTCACTTGGTGGGCGAACACTTTTAGCAGCGCTGGCCCCGGCATCAAAAGATGTTGAATTTATTGAGAATGTCGACCCTTGCTCTTGGCAACGAAGAGTTGAAGCACTTGGAGATTTGTCGCAAGTTCACTTTGTCGTCGTTTCAAAAAGTGGCTCGACGATGGAGACGCTTTCGGTAACGTGCGCGATTAAAGAAGTTCTAATTTCGAAGAGTTTGTTTAAAAATCATTGCTTCACCGTGGTTTCTGATGCTGGCTCTAATCCTTTGACAGAATGGGCCCGACAAAACGACATCAGAGAGCTGCATATTCCGTCAGACATCGGTGGTAGGTTTTCTGTATTTACTGCGGTAGGCTTGCTACCAGCAGCTTTTGCTGGGATCAATCTTGAAAAACTGCGGGCCGGCGGAAGTTGGGCTTTACAAAACCAGGAGTTCCAGCTTCAACTCGCATCTGCACTCTATCTAAGTTTTTCTGAACTTAAGAAAAGCATCACTGTTCTGTGGTCTTATAGTGATGATCTTTTAACTTTTGGACTTTGGTTTCAGCAGTTATGGGCGGAATCACTTGCCAAAACCGTGGATCGCAAAAATCTCAAAGCGCCTTGGGTTTCTACTCCGCTCCCTCTAGTTGGTACTAACGATCAACATTCTGTGCTTCAGCAAGTTGCAGAAGGTACAAAAGACAAATTTGCCTTGTTTCTCGAAGTGGCGAGTTTTACCAGTATGGGACCCAAGATTAGCGAACCGACATTTCGCGGGCTCGAGTTTATGAAAGGTCGAAAACTCGGAGAGTTACTACAGGCAGAAGCTCTTGCGACCAGGCAGGCGCTCAGCGGCTATGGCGTTCCTACGGCTGTTTTACAAATCGAAGAGCTCAGTCCGGAATGTCTAGGAGCTCTGATTATGAGCACTCAGCTCGCCGTTGGTCTAATAGGAGAGATAATGGAGATCAACGCGTACGATCAACCTGGCGTTGAACTGGGCAAGAAGTTGGCTAAAAAGCTTCTCGCAGAGTCTGAGCGCTAAGACTTCTCTAGGCCTAGTTTTCAGATTTGACGCTTGCTGTGTTTGGCCGAAAACCCACAGTTGAGTAGACTAGAAGATATGTCTCGTCCTAAGAAAGAACATATGGAAGATAAAACGAGTGTTGTCGACAGTGACACTCTAAAGCTTCGACTTCACGAAGCCACAAATGCGCCCCCGGCGTTTGTTTTGTTAATGGGCCCGGCCCAACAGATGGGTAAGCAGTGGGCCATTTCAAAAGAAGAATCCACAATAGGTAGAACACTTGAAGCGGACATTTTCGTCGATGACAGAAGTGTCAGTCGCAGGCACGCGAAGTTGATCTTTAGAGAGGGTGAAGTCTTTATTAAAGATATCAACTCAGCAAATGGCACCGAAGTCGAAGGTCAGCGTATTGAACCAGAAGTGCTCGTGGTGCTTAAGAACAACCAGCAGGTAAAAACGGGCAACGTCATTTTTAAATATTTGGCGGAAGGCAATCTAGAGATTGTTTCGAATCGTGATCGCTATGATAAGAGTCGTCTAGACCCGTTGACGCAGATTTTTAACAAGGGTGCCCTCCTTTCAACGGGAGAAGAAGTTTTTAAACGAGCAAAAACAATGGGCGTAGCGCTTACAGTTGTTGTTTTCGACTTAGACAATTTCAAATTCCTCAACGACACCTGGGGACACCAAGCTGGCGATATTGTGCTTAAAGAAATGTCGGCTTTGATCAAAAGAAAAGTTATCCGTGGGGAGGATTTTTTTGCTCGATTTGGCGGGGAAGAATTTTGCCTTGTACTTCTTGGAAGTGATCAACGCCAAGGTGTTGAAATTGGTGAGCGCATTCGCTCAACTGTAGAAAAGTTTGATTTCGAATACCGCGGAGAAAAAATGCCCGTAACGATTTCTGTTGGTGTAGCTTCGCTTGATCCGTCGATGACAAGTTGGAGCCAACTATTTGATAAATCAGATCAGGCCTCTTACTTATCGAAGAAAAACGGCAAAAACCGCGTCTCCACCCTTTAGTTGCCAGGTCCTATTTGCGGACGCACCGCGTCCGCAAATAGGACCTGGCACCTGAAAATTTTCAGATCGATTAACCGAAAGTCAGGTGGCCCCGGTCTAAGGGGTGGCGAGATTGGGGAAGCATGCATTCGGATATTGAGCTTGTCGTAAATGTGCAGTCCGGCAGCATAGAGGCCTTCTCGGAGCTCGTCAAAAGGCATCAGGTAGGACTTATTAGAATGTGTTTTCGGGTTACCCGCGATATGGAGACCGCCCAAGAGGTGGCGCAAGACGCTTTTGTGAAGGCCTATCAGAAAATTGGTGCCTTCGAAGGGCGTTCAAGCTTCAAATCTTGGCTATATCAGATCGGCATTAACACAGCTAAGAACTCCCTGAGAAAGCACATGATAACCGTCAGCTCCGACGACATCCAGATAGCCTCACTGGCGTCGAGCCCCGAAGGGAAGATGGTTCGAAATGATGTGAAGGCGGCCTTAGATGGTGCGATTGAGCAGCTACCCGACAAACAGCGACTAGCTGTTCAACTGAGGATTTTCGAGGATATGAGTTTTGAAGAGGTTTCTCAGGCAATGGACTGCCCATACGATACGGCGAAAGCGAACTTTCGGCACGGACTCATGAAGTTGAAGGATCGATTTTTGAGTGATGACGTGATGAAGGCATGGCTTTCACAGCTGGATACCGAGTTCAATCAGTCTGTGATTTCGCGAGAGAGCGAAGCGGGCAATTCAAGAGAGAGGTTTGATCGATGAGTGATGATAAAAAGTATCCTAGTTATGTTGACGGTCTTTTGGCCGATTACGCGGACGATAGTTTAGACAAGAGTTTGAGGAAGGAGACTGAGAGACTTCTTGAAAGTCATCAGGAGCTCAAGCAGTCGCTCAATGAGTACAAACTCGTTCACCGGGCTCTAGAAAGTCAGAAGAGTGCTGATGACTGTGCAAAGTCGATTGATTTCGGTGTATTTCATTCGCAAGTGATGAAAAAGATCAACGCTGTCGGCACATCTGACTTTAGGGCCCATGTTGTGGCTGGACCAAACGTCATTGCAGATGACATTCAAGAGGGATTCGAGTCCCAACTGACCGCTATTGATCTTGAAAGAAAGCGTGCCTCTAGAAACAATACTAAGAGGTACAGCACATATCTATCGGCGTTGGCGGCCTCTATGGCAGTATTTTGGATCGGCTGGATGATAAAAGATCTTGTCACAAATTCTCAAAACCAGGGCCCTCAAGCTTTGGCACGTGCTGACTACTCTGATTTGATGATTCAATCTTGTTCTCGAAATCCAGAGGTTTTAGCGCAGGTGATGGGAGATCCGTCGACAGAGGAGTTTTTGTTAGAATTGGCGGCTATGAAACTAAAAGCTATGAATGACAGGGATCAAACATATGTATTGGACGTATTGGCGAACTAGGGGAGTCAAAATTGGCATTACTTCTTAGAGTGCAACTCAGCAGAAAATTGATTTGGTACGGATTGGGTCAGAAGATAAAATTCGGCATTCCCTTTTTTTTGGGATTGTTTTTTATTGGAATAACAACAGGGTGTACGCAAAAGGCCGGTGAACTGAACAAGGGGGGGGCAAAATCATCGTCCCCTGAGCAGAACTCTTTTGTTGATGGCCCTCCCACGGAAAGCCGTGAAAACGTTTCAAACGATCGCCAGCGAGCACGAATTGAAGAACTATTTGCCTGGAAGATCAGTGATAGCTTAAAACTCGATGCAAAAACTGACACTGAACTCTCCAGAGTCATCAGTGAATTTAGTGCTGACCGAGCAAAGCTAGAGAGTGATCTCAAATCTGTTACGGCTCAGATGCGAGAGCTCTCAATAAATGTCGAAGAGACAAATTTAGCAAAAGTAAGCGAGACAAGCGACGAGGCCAGAGGTGGTTCTATCAAAGGTCAAAGCGAGCGCGTGAAAAAATTGAAGCTCGCGCTAAACAAATACCTAGAAATCCAGTCAAAACTTCTTAAGCACCAACAAGAAGAACTGCAGAAAATTCACAAGCTTTTAGGCGATGAAAAGATGGCTCAGTTTATTGTACTGAAGGATGATCTTAAGTCTAAGTTGAAAGATTTCTTGGCAACCCCCCAAAGTCAAGAAACGACTAAGTAAGAATTATTGGGGAAAGATCGCATTTTCACTCTGTTTTGGTGAGCTCTGTTCGGTGCTATTAGTTTGAACTGGTGGTCGTTTTGATTTCGAGTGGGCGTGCGGGAATTCCTACAACAGTGGTGTGAGCGGGTACAGACTTCGTAACAACTGCGTTCGATCCTACTTTGGCAAAGGCTCCAATCTCGATGGGGCCAAGAACTTTTGCACCCGATCCGATGACAACATTGTTCGCAAGAGTTGGGTGCCTCTTTGTATCTTCAAATGACACTCCACCTAAAGTGGCCCCTTGAAAAAGCAAACAATCATCACCGATGATTGTTGTCTCGCCAATAACAATGCCCATGCCATGATCAATAACCAAACGTCGACCGATCTTTGCTCCCGGGTGGATTTCAATGCCCGTAAGAAGTCGGGCAAGCTCACAGACTAATCTTGCAAGGAAAAAGAATCTCAATCGGTAAAACAGATTACCTATACGATAAAAAAGAATGGCCTTGGGCCCCGGGTACAAAAGTGCCACTTCAATCAGTGATTTGGCTGCAGGGTCATACGTTTTGTAGGCGCGAAGAAAATCTAACAAACTCAAGCTCCTGGCTGTACATTCATCTTTTTATCAGCAACGAGAGTCAAGCCATTCCCTTCGTCGAACTAATTTTTGAGTAGCCTGGCAAATGCCTTCAACAGATCAGCCTTCACTAAGTCGTTTCGCATTCAAAGACAGGGTCGCCTTTTTGGCCACCAAAACGCTGGGCCAAAAAGTAACAAACTTCAGCGCCAAACAGCACAATCCACCACACTACCTGTAGCCAAACGAGAAATATCGGTAGCACTGCAAGAGAGCCATAAACGCTCTGACCGATTGCGTAGCTGGCATAAAACGCATAACCTTGTTTGGCAATCTCGAACAAAACGGCAGTCAGGGCAGCGGCGGGCAACACATACCGAATCCTAAACCGCCTGGTTGGTATGATTAAGTAGAGGGCTGCGATCATCAAGGTACTTATTATCCAAGGCAGCGCAAAGCCAGCTAAAAAAACCAAACCCTTGGCGATTTCACCAGTGTCTCGGGCAAGCCACTCAAATGTCTGAGTCATAATTGCGATAGACGTCAAGATGAGTAAGGGCCCTAAAGTCAGGAGTGCCCAGAAGTTAGTAAGCCTTCTAACCCACGACCGCGATTCTTCAACTCGAAAAATGAGCGTCAGGCTATGCTCTATTTTGTAAAGCATCGAAAACCCTGTGACGACAAAGCCAAGAACTCCAAAAATACCGAGGGCCTTGCCGGAGATCTTCGAGCGAATCGTCTCAACATAGCCAAGCAGTTCACCACCAAACGAGGGGGCTAGATTTTTAAAAACAAATCCTTCAATGGAACTTTGTATTCGATCGAGTCCGCCAAATGAATCGAGAGCAAAGTATCCAAGCGCCAAGATGGGAATAGAGCTGAGTATAGAAGTGAACGCTAAAGAAGAAGCCATCATGGGAAGGCGATCCTGCCGCATCTTCTCGAAAATTACGAACGCAGCCGGGTATCGTTTTTTTACCTCACTCAAAGAGATAGAATGAAAAAACTTTCGTATGCTCATTTCAGAAACTACCTACTGCGAAATTTTCTGCGATTCTGCTTGTTCGCTCGTGCCTTCTGATGTTCACCTCTTAACTTCGACGGTTGAGTGACCTTAGGCGGCACGGCTGTATTGTTTAAAGTCTTCTGTCTTTCCTTAGAATTATCGGAGGCTTTGATCTGACCCTCGAGAACTAAAACAAACTCGGCTTTGGTCGGGCCAACAGCGCTGAGAGTCTCGCCGACTGTCCCCAGGTAGAGGTGTTCATTTTCGTGAGTCAAATTAGTCGCAAGAAAAATTCTACGATCAAAGCCCAATTCTGATAGTTCGCTCAGCAACCTTGTGAGGCGATAGGGAGTGTCCATAAGCACAATTGGCCGTCCATCATCAATATGCCGACTCAATCTCTCTTTTCTCAGCTCATGCTCGCGCGGCAAAAACCCCGCAAAAACAAATTCGTTAATTTCAAGCGGGCAACAGCTAAGTGTTGCCATGAGAGAGCTGGCACCCGGAACCGGCACCACTCTTACTGATTTTTTCTGACACTCAAGCAGGAGCTTCCTGCCGGGGTCGCAAAAAACGGGCGTTCCTTCGTCGGACACAAGGGCAACATCATGAGCGTCGAGAAGCGCAGATATCTCAGCAAGTTCTTGATCTTTAGTATGTTCATTCAAGAAAAAAAGTTCTTTTTTCTCAAGTTTCAGTCGTGCCACGAGCGCACGAAGAGGCTTAGCATCTTCGCCCACTATCAAAGTGCAATGTCTAAGTGTGTTCTTGGCCCTCTCTGAAATATCTTCGAGATTTCCTATCGGGACAGCCACAATAAAAAGAGCCATAAAATACTTCCTATAATCTTTATCCTTAGATCAAAAGCACTTGATGCCGATCTAAGGTATTCTTGATAAGGGCCCACAACAGGTAACCACTTGCCATTGCACTAGAGTTCCCGAGAGTGCGCCAGAGTTGGCGTTTTCGAAAAGAGTTTTGGTGTTTAAAAGTTCCAATGTCGTTTATCCAACAAGTGAGAAGGTTGAATGTTCGTTAAACTAGACAACAGGGAATCTTTTATATGCGGGATCTCTTTTTGTAACTCTTTAAGGAGATTTTTAATCCGGCGTCTTTTAAAATCTAAGTGTTCAGCCTCACCGCAAGCCAAGGGGCACTGGCAACAAACTATTGGGAACTTCCTCGCGCGTGCATACTCAATGATGTCGTCCTCACCCACATAGACGAGAGGGCGGATCACCGTATTGACGCCATCATCAGATTTGAGCTTCGGTGCCATAGCGCCGATTCGCCCAACAAAAAATTGATTCAGCAAAAGAGTCTCAATAAAATCATCTTTGTGATGTCCTAGAGCTATCTTGTTGCACTTGTTTGCTGCGGCCATACCGTAGAGGTTGCCCCGTCTCAGCCTTGAACAAAGTGAGCAGGGCACGGCACCGTTAGTGTTCTTCTCTTCAATGACAGCAGCAATATCGGTAAACTTCATGATAAAGGGGATTCTCTTAGCTGCGAGGTAGTCCTCGATTTCGTCCTGCCTAAATCCTGGGTATCCTTGATCGAGATTTGCGGCTATCAGTTCAAAATTTATGGGAGCCTTTTTTCTAAGTTCATCTAGAACATGCAGCAAAACCCATGAGTCCTTCCCCCCGGATACGCCAACTAAGATGCGATCTCCTTCTTCAATCATCGAAAAGTCGCCTATCGCCTTTCCAATCTGGTGAAAGAGTCGTTTTTCTAACTTCAGAAAGTTCTCGTCGTCGGTCGATAAAGTCTCTGAAAGAGCTTCAGTGCCTAAAGTATGACTAAAAGGTGTCGACAAAGCTCCGTCCTTGGTTGGATTGGTTTTTGCGCTTAAGAGCTATCGCATATTCAGGCAGATGTACAGTTGTGGCTACAGCTGTAGCTACCATTCAAAAGCATAGGCTCTGGCCTTTGGTCGCCTGGCCAGTCTCTTCCTTTTTGCCGATAAAGGTGGAGTGAAACAGTGGCGAAAGTATTTTAGATTTTCGAGATTCTACGCTCATATACAGCTCTTAAGACTGCGTGGGTTGTCAAAGTACATTTATTACGAAGAGGCTGGCAGACCTTTTGCTAATTTTCTGACCCTATCGACATGCGCATTGGTTTTGTTGCTTCAACCTCCCAGTGTACCCTGGTCTTCAAAAAAACGAGGCGGGCGAGAGCCAACAAGCATCTGGCAAGAAAGAGACGCACAAACGCCAATTGGAGAGGGTCAGTTCGAAGAAGGTCTATCAAGAGCAAAGACAAAATTGCGTTTGCTGAAAAAACAGGGTGGTACCAAGGGCATTGAACCTGCGCGGGGCTCGGCAGCTAACATAAATAGGGGTAAAAAAACAGAAAGCTCCAAGCGGAAAATTTCTCCCCAAAAATCAAAGCAGCAGAACGCCGACCGGAAGGGCAGTTCTAAAACAAAAATCACTAAAAAGGAGGGGAAATCAACCGGTAGAGAAAAGCGCAAAACAGCATCTGAAGAAGCCAAAAAAAAGAAGCAACGGAAGGCCAAGAAAGTTAGCTTAAAAAACGCAGTATCCAAGAAAGCAAAAAAAAACACGAAGCAAATCGCTGCTAAAAATACCAGTCAGCCTACAGCTTCGCCTAAGCTCCCAACGCAGCTTCCAAAAAAGATCGCAGGAGAAGCTTTGAAAAAACAAAGGGAGCAGGCTTTGAAGTTTGATTCTTTAAGTAAGGCACAAAAAGAAGAGCACGCTATCTCACACAACATCATTGATAACAACGATTCAATTAAAAAGAGTTCTGGGGAATTCGATATTCAGCTCCGTCCAGCCGGTCAGAGAGAACCTGCCAAGGAGTGAAGTGATCGTCGTCTTTAGCTAGCCACTCACGTAAGACTTTTTCTGCGGGCTTTCCGCGAAAGTCATGGTTTGTTGAGTAATCTTTAATTGATGTTAAACCCGTCGACCAGACGCCTTGGTGTATAACATCTCGAACATTTTCCCATACACTGAGAATGATCTTGAAACATTCTGCCTGAAGGTTTGGGTCCGGTGTGAGCGTCAAGCCGGGACGTGATGAATAAGTATAAGGCTCCTTTGCCGCTAACTGATGACTCCCAAAACCTATTTCTGTTAAATGTATCGGTTTAGAAACTCTACGGGCGTAGTTGATAAGTTTATTGCGGAAATTTAGGGCGTTATTTTTGTAGGTGGCTGACGAGTTAAAAAACCCTGTTGCAAGTGGAGCATAAAGCGAAATACCAATGGCATCGACATGCCTCCAAAAACCATAGTCGTATTGGCTCCAGTTGGCCGTAATGATAATTCTTCCAGAAAAAGACTTCCGAGTCTCTTTTACCAACTGAATCCATTCGTCGTTGAAGGAGTAGATTTTCTCTAGCTCGGTGGCCAAAATAATCTCGGGTGATTGAAACTCATTCGCGAGCTCCACTAGTTTGCCCGCTACATTTGCATAGTTGAGAAACCAGACCTTCACATTTTTCGGTAAGATATATCCTCGCCATTCCCAGTTTATTGTCGAAAGAATTGGAATAAAACTAACCTGCAGGCGTGTCATATTTAGGGCCAGCCGGGCTTGCCTCTTCGCAAAGTCGATTGGCAGATGCCATTTAACTCCAGGGTCGTCAGAAGTTTTCGAAGTCTGCACCGGAAAAACCGGAATGACTACACTCTCAAATCCCATTTCTTCAACGCGAAGTAGCTCGTTGAGAATAACTTGGTCACTCAATGAACTATCCCAAAGCGTTAGGACAACAGATTTCTCGCCAGGAGTTCTTGGCCGTTCGGGTAGAGCCAGGAGGTTGTATTTTTCGAGCCCATTTCTGATTGGCTCCAAATAACTTTTTCTCTGAGGATTGTTGGTCGTAAATCCCGCCGCCCCTAAGTGCAGACAAAACGTTATAGTTACAAGCAGCGCAGCTTTGAAAACACCAGATGCGTTAGCCATCCTAAAGTGAAAAAGTTCCCCCACTCTCACCCCCTACCCAGTTATAAAGGGAACCGTATCTTCTCGGCGATCTAAACTTTAACTCTGTAAAAAATTCATGAAAAAGATGGGAGTGGCTTGAGGCTGTCGCCTTCAGCTCAAACTCCGGGCGCAAGCGGACCTATTACCTGCGCTCCTGGGTGACTTTGGGAGAGGTTAGGGAAGCCGAGCGAGAAACAATTACCTGTTCAATTGCTCTTTGAACAGTCTGTTCAAAAGTAGGTAGCAGAAAGAAAGGAGATTCGTTTATGGTGTGCCGATGTCTAACACAGAAGTTGCAAACCTTCAGACTGACCAACCAGAGCCTTCTCTTCCAAGCTTTCAGGTATTGAAGAATGAAGATCTAAAAATAGTACTTAGTCATGAGTTGACTCGAAGAATAGCTTCGAATCCGAAGTATTCGCTTCGGGCTTTTGCAAAATATTTAAAAATGAGTCCCTCCATGCTTTCAATGGTTATCGCAGGTCACGCGTTTCTATCAGACAAGAGCGCCCAACGAGTCGTAAAGAAGCTAGGATTTTTGTTGAAATCTCCGTCAAAACCTACGGCAGAGCTCAGTTCCTCTGCAGGGGAAACCGATTCCGAGGCGACAAATCTCAGCACGGTCAATGTCGATCTAGAGATCTTCATGATTTTTTCGCAGTGGTACCACTTCGCAATTCTGAGCCTATTAGAGATAGAAGGTGCGAGTCTAAGCCCCAAGTGGGTTTCACATAAGTTAGGTATTACTGAAATTGAGGCGCGAATAGCCGTAGACAGGCTAAAATCACTCAACATCATTGAAAAAGAGAACGGTAAGTGGCGGCAGGCCCATGGGCCGATTCGAATAAGTGGTGGAGTCGCTAACGCGGCATCAAGACAGTTTCAAAAAAGTCTTATTAAAAGAGCTCTCGCTGCGATCGATGAAGGCACTCCGGAGGTCAGAGATATTTCCTCTATGACCTTTGCGATGGACAGAAAACACTTCCCCGTCGCTGTTAAAAAAATTGAAACATTCAGAAGATCTTTGACAGAGTTTCTAGAACGCAAATCAAAGCCCACGGATGTCTATAACCTAACTATACAACTAGTGCCGGTAACGCCAGAGCCTACCGACGCTACAAAGAGAAAAGTTACGAATAAATTAAACAAAACCTTAAAAGGAGCCAAAACATGTTAATGAGTTTTAACAAACAAAAGTACGCGCTGAAACGCGCCACGTTTATCGGTGTCATTGTACTAACGGTCGGTGGTTTTTCGCCAGCAGCTTTCGGCGGGAACGAAGGCAAAACAGGCGAGGGACTTTGCTCCGTCTATGTTGGAATAGCGTCAAAAGTAATGCGGCGACTACAAAGTTTTTCGCATGAGGAGATCAATCAGATTGATCCGAGAATTAAAGTGAACGAAACTTTAAACTCTGTTTCAAAACTCAGTTGCAAACCCGTCTACTCTGACGAACTACCACCAAACCGTGTAGCGATCACGAAAATCGTCGGAACCGACGAACACACAAACACTTTGTTGCTTGAAACCAAGCTCAATTGGCGCATGTTCCAAGGATATAGCGAGCCGGCAAAGTATGGCGCATCTATTCACGAGATAGCGGTTGGTATGGGATGGGAAAACTCCGATGAATATGGCGTAAGTGAGAGGGTTCTTTCAGCGTATTTTACTCGAGGTGGAGCAGACTCGTCGCTTCCGGTAAGATGTCTTGAGGGGAGATTCGAAAACAATTCCTTTCATTGCAGTCATCCACAGGCATTATACAGGGATCCTTATCGAAGCGATTCAAAAGCCTCATGGTATCCAGTTGGTATTTTGAGAAAGCGCTATTTTAGTTCAATGAGGAAGTATTATCCTAACATGGAGCCGCACTGGGAATACGTCCCGGGGAACGTACACCCCGGGGGGGTTTGCGCGCGAATGGGATTCGCGCAAGCTGCTAACATTGTCGAACTCAAGCTTTCGGAGCTGCCGATAGAGGACTCCCCAATAGATATAGAATATGTTTCGTTGGGTCGGTCGGGAGTGGTTGTTAAGAAGAGTAATGCTTCACGATATAATGTGGAGGGCTACGGGCAACAATTGTTGGTGGGAATATCATGTCGGTGGCGGGCCGCTTGTGGCTTGCGAGGCGATTTGCCCCGCATCACTTCGGCTTGTTTTAAAATGTGAATAGTCGAGGCCAATTGAATAGGTAGAAGAAGGCAAATTCCATCTGACAAGTTTGGTCTCGCACTTGCACTCTGACGAAGTGCGATCTTTCAATTCCCAAGGGTCGCGCATCCAAAGGAGTCAAAGGTAATGAATCAATTGAGACGTTGGAGACTATTCACACTAAAATCGATGCCGGTTAAAATCCACATGAGTCTGATAGTTTTAGCGCTTTACGTTGTCATTGTTACGACGGTTTGGTTTCCGATTGTTGTAGGTTTCTCTGGTTTAAACATTTCAGAAATCGCCCTTACTCCCTTTATATGGTCCCTTCTGTTTGCATTGTTTCTAGTGATCTCCGTATTTATTCACGGATTAAGCCACTTGGTTTGCGCAAAACTTCAACGTCACAAGGTACACGCTATGACGCTTATGATGCTTGGGGGCGTTTCACAAACAGACAAAGTTAACAGGGGCCCGAAAGCTGAGCTCAAGTCAGCGATAATAGGTCCGCTGATAAGTTTTGCGTCAGCTGGGCTGTTTTTTGTATTAAGAGTCAACGTCGAGTCGCCCAGTTTGCAATTTGCCTTCTTTTGGATCGCCTATGCAAATCTCGCTATTGCAGCTTTCAATATGCTTCCGGTCTTTCCCGCCGATGGGGGCCGAGTGTTGAAGGCTTTCCTTATGGGTAGAAAAGGAAAGGTAAAAGGCACGAAATCGGCTGTGAAATTGAGTCATGTGTTTGCCGCACTCTTTGGTGTCATCGGAGTAGTAGATTTAAATATTTTACTGCTGCTGATCGCACTTTTTATTTATGGGGCAGCTAGAAATGAACTCTTTGGCCTTTGGGGACGATCTGTCTTGCGGGCTCTGAAGGCAAAAAACCTTATGACGCCAACGCCAACCATACCACAAGATGCAACACTTGCCGGTGCCGTAGCTATCATGAGGGTCAGCGAGAATTTGCTACTGCCTGTTTCAGGTACGCCCGAGATCGGCGTCCTTATAGATAGTGATTCAATTTTAAAGGTCCCTCAGCGGCTTTGGGCAACAACTCTTGTGAAAGACGTTGCCCAATACATCCCGCACCCCGTTTCGATAGAGGACAATTTGGAGCAGGCATGGCGAATGGTATTTACGGCCCCCGCAAAAGGGGTCGCAGTTTTTCAAGATCAAAGAGTCATAGGAATTGTCACGTCTTCCAAGATCTTAAGCTCCATCGAGCTGAGCCAGCTCGATACGAAGCCCAAGCCGGCTCATATTGGGGTCAAAATCGCAGCCTATATCGCGGCTCAGTTCGCGGGTTGGGTGAAACAAATCTATTTTCAAAAAATTAACCCACTTTTTTTAGTCCTTCTAAGGCGTACCGAAGGGACTCTTCCTTTTGTGAAGCGCTAAGAGCTGGGCGTTTATGATATTGAACTTTCCCCTTACGCCTACTCAACTGGTGCTGCATCTTAATAACCACGCTCTCTATGGCAGAGTAGAGATCGCCGTCGTTTGCATGGGCGCTCATTTTGGTCTCTGGGCCCGAAACAAGTAATTTTACAGAATATCCACTTCGCTCATGGCAAATGGTTACCTGACAATCAAAGGGTTTTAATTGGTACTTCTTGAGTTTTTGTAAGATATCTTCGAGGTAGAGTTCGACGTTGTACTGGGGTTCCATATTTTGATACCGTGTGCGAACGTTCATCGTTTTCTGCTCCTTTTCTTTTTACTCATTGGCAGTCGCTTCTAGTCTTATCGGCCACTAAGGCCAATTTTAAAGGGCTTCAAGGCATATTGGATGATTCTCATCTCGGGACGACGCCCAAGTCGTTTTATTTTGACCTTAAAGGCCGCACCCTGATAGCCTCGTTTCCCGTTGTATCAATGCGGTTTGTTCATGAATTTTGGAGGAGTAAAAATGTCAAAATACTTGTTTTCTAGTGAGTCAGTCTCAGAAGGTCACCCCGATAAAATGGCCGATCAGGTCTCTGATGCAGTGTTAGACGCCATTCTTAAAGAAGATCCTGCTGGTAGAGTTGCTTGTGAAACTCTTTTGACAACCGGCCTTGTAGTAGTTGCCGGAGAAATCACGACAAAAGCACAAATTAATATTCAAGAGATTGCCAGAGGAACGATAAAAAATATTGGATACGATGCGCCCGAAAAAGGCTTCGACTACCGCACTTGTGCCGTCTTGTCGTCGGTTGGTCGTCAGAGCCCCGACATTGCTATGGGAGTTGACACATCCGCAAACCGCGAACAAGGCGCCGGAGATCAGGGGATTATGTTCGGTTACGCTGTTAACGAAACCGACGTTTTCATGCCAATGACTATTCACTATTCACATCAAATCATGAAAAAGCTCGCGGAGCTCAGAAAGTCTGGTAAAGCCAATTTTCTCTATCCAGATAGTAAGTCACAGGTGACTGTGGAATATGAAAATGGAAAAGCTAAAAGAGTCGATACAGTTGTTGTGTCTACCCAGCACTCAGAAGATGCCAAGAACAGTGACATCGAAGCGAGTGTTCGCTCGGTTGTTAATGGGGTCATTCCAGCAAATCTCTTAGATTCCAAGACGAAATACCTCATCAACCCGACTGGACGCTTTGTCCTTGGTGGCCCGCACGCCGACTGTGGTTTGACGGGAAGAAAAATCATTGTAGACACCTATGGCGGGCACGGCTCCCATGGTGGCGGTGCGTTTTCCGGAAAAGATCCATCAAAGGTGGATAGATCTGCCGCTTATGCAGGTCGACACATAGCTAAAAATATCGTAGGGGCAGGGCTTGCAGAAAAATGCTTGGTTCAGATTGCTTATGCCATCGGAGTTGCAGAACCCGTGAGCGTAATGGTCAACGATTACGGTAGCGGCAAGGTTCCTACTGAAAAGTTAGAAAATGCCATCAGAGAGTTTTGGTCTCTAAAGCCTGCGGCAATAATTGAGCGATTTGATCTTACCAAACCCCGCTATTCTGCTACAGCAGCGTATGGCCACTTTGGTAGAGAAGAGAGCAGCTTCACGTGGGAAAAGCTAGACATGGTAGACGCGCTCAAAGATTTCTGTAAATAGGTCAAAACAAAGCCTAAAAAAATCAGCCAAAAGACTTAGCCCGTCTTTTGGCATCTTCGCGGGATACGATTGCACAGTCTATGGAAACAAATCGAATTCGAAATTTCTCGATTATTGCGCACATAGATCACGGAAAGTCGACTCTCGCCGATGCTATACTTGACTACACAGGGGCACTCGAAAAGAGAAATCAAAAACAGCAGTTTTTGGATCAAATGGATATTGAACGAGAGCGCGGAATTACCATCAAGGCTCAAACCGTGAGGCTCTTGTATAAGGCCGATGATGGTAACGAGTACCAGCTCAATCTCATCGATACACCCGGGCACGTGGATTTTAGCTACGAGGTTTCGCGCTCGCTGGCTGCGTGTGAAGGCGCCATTTTAGTTGTAGATGCGTCTCAAGGTGTCGAAGCTCAGACGCTTGCAAATGTCTATTTGGCGCTCGAAAACAACTTGGAGTTGATTCCCGTACTTAATAAAATTGATCTTCCCTCGGCCGACCCCGAAGGCGTTAAAAAGCAAATAGAAGATGGCATAGGGCTAGACGCTTCGGACGCGATACTGGCAAGTGCCAAAGATAAGACGGGCATCAAAGAAATCCTTGAGCGCGTCGTAGAAAAGATTCCACCACCTAAAGGCGCTATCGATGAAACACTTCGAGCACTCGTGTTCGACTCCTGGTTTGATCCGTATCGTGGAGTGGTGATTCTTTGTCGTGTTGTTGATGGCGCAGTAAAGATTGGAGACAAGATTCGACTGATGTCGACAAAGACTTCTTATGAAGTGCTCGAGTTAGGTGTCTTCACTCCCTTTGCAGTAAAGATGAAAAGTCTCTCAGTGGGCGAAGTAGGCTTTGTTGTTTGCGGAATTAAAACAATTAAAGACGTAAAAGTCGGCGACACTATCACTTTTGAAAAGAAACCTGCTGAACATGCGCTTCCGGGTTTCAAAAACGTCAAGCCAATGGTTTTCTCTGGAATTTTCCCGATAGAGTCATCGGACTATGATAATTTAAGAGATGCTCTTGAAAAACTGAGTCTCAATGACAGCAGCCTAACGTTTGAGCCGGAGACAAGTATCGCTTTGGGGTTTGGATTTCGCTGTGGATACTTAGGTCTTCTTCACATGGATATTGTTCAAGAGAGACTTGAGCGGGAGTTTAATCTTAATCTGCTGACAACGGCGCCATCGGTGGTTTACCACGTATATAGTACTAGCGGCGAAATGAAGCGCTTAGAAAACCCGTCTTCTTTGCCCGACCCTTCCAAGATAGATAGATTGGAAGAGCCGTTTATTAAAGCAACTATACATACACCAGACGACTATATTGGCGGCATACTAAAGCTTTGTGAAGACAAGCGAGGTGTTCAGCAGAAAATGGAGTTTGTGACCGATAAAAAGGTGATTATTGAATATCGATTGCCGCTAAGTGAAATGGTCATGGATTTCTATGATCGCTTAAAGTCGATTTCTAAAGGATACGCGTCTCTCGATTACGAATTTATGGACTTCGTTGAGTCAGATTTGGTAAAGTTAGATATCCTCATCAATGGCGACTCGGTGGATGCACTTTCATGCATTGTTCATCGAAGCCGAGTCCAGACTCTGGGGCGCGATCTTACAAAAAAAATGAAAGAGCTGATACCTAAGCAACAGTTTCAAGTTGCTATCCAAGCCGCCGTCGGCTCGAAGGTTGTTGCTCGCGAAACGGTTAGCGCACTTCGAAAAGATGTAACTGCAAAGTGTTATGGCGGCGATATCTCGCGTAAACGAAAACTTTTGGAGCGTCAGAAAGAGGGCAAAAAGCGCATGAAGCAAATAGGTTCTGTCGAAGTGCCTCAGGAGGCTTTTTTGGCGATTCTCAAGGTTGAAGGATAGTAATAATCTGGGTATGACCTCTAAGAACCTTGTATTTTTGAGCCTAGGTTTAGTATAAGTTAAGGTTACAATTTAAGAAGAAACGTCTCTAGCCAAAGAGTTGAATTTGGGCTAGCTGGCGTACTCGTATTAATATTAGATAGAAGGGCAGGCAACATGGCGAATGCAAACAAGGATCAGAAGTCAGATCAGAAGTCAAAAAAAGGCACATGGACAGAAGGCTTTGGCTCACTTGTTTTAGCTGTAGGAATTGCTCTTTTTATCAGGTGGCTCTTCGTTGAAGCCTACGTGATTCCATCTGGGAGCATGCTTCCCACTCTTCTCATTAGAGACCATATATTTGTGAATAAACTCATTTACGGTATTCGCGTTCCGTTTTCAAAGACCTGGATTGCTGAATTCCGCGAGCCCACAAGGGGCGAGGTCATAGTATTTAGATTTCCTATCGAAGAGGGAACTTTCTTTATCAAACGGGTCGTGGGAGTGCCTGGCGACAGGGTAGAATACGAAGACGGCAAATTAGTTATTAATGGTGAAGAAGTCGAAGTACGGGCTCCATCTGACCCCGATGCTCTTGAGTGGGTTCGCGACAAAGATCTTCAGATCGGTACCAAAGACGACTTCGTTCACTTCGAAGAAGTTTTGGGTGAACATCCACACTCAGTGTTGCTGCGACGGGGGCAATACCATCAAGGTACTGGCGGCGAAGTGGTCATCCCCGAAGACAAGCTTTTGGTTATGGGCGACAACCGCGACAATTCCAATGACAGCCGGGAGTGGGGCTTTGTGCCGACAGAGAATGTACTTGGGCGCGCAATGTTTGTCTGGTTAAGCTGCGAAGAAACACTTCCTGTGCTTTCGTTCTTATGCAACCCGTTGACTCTACGATGGAATCGCTTTTTCGACACAATCGAGTAAACTAAGCAATGTGGCGCTATATTAAGGATCACTTAGAAACGGTACTCATTGCTATAATCTTAGCTTTCGGGGTTAGACAGTTCATACTGACTGTCTACAAAATGCCTTCCCCCACAATGTACCCAGCAGTAGAACCTGGCGATTTCTTGTTTACTTACAAAATTCCCTATGGGCTTGAAGTTCCTTTTTTGGACCGAAAGATCGGAAGAAACAAAAAACCCTCAAGAGGCGAGGTGGTTGTCGTGCGCTCTCCGGATTCCAAAGATTCACTTTTTCTGAAGAGAATCATCGCGGTAGAGGGAGACCGTGTGGAACTGAGGGATGGCGCAGTCATACTCAACAGCGAATCAATTGACGGGGGAGCTGATAGGGGATCTCTGTTTGGCCCCATTCGAAGTGAGGTGCCGCAAGAACACGGAGGCTACTCCGTAGTTATGCCAAAAGGGAGTTCTCTAGATAACTTAGAAGAGATGATTGTGCCCAAGGGTCACGTTTTTATTCTGAGTGATAACCGCACGATTTATGAAGATTCCAGAGACTGGGGACCTATTCCCCTCGATTGGATATCTGGTCGTGCGACTATTGTGTGGTTCTCTCTCGATTGGGAGAGAAAACAGTTTGGTTTGCCTGCGGTGCGGTGGGAAAGATTGTTCAAGCCGATTCATTGACAGTGATTTTTGGCATCTATAGCATTGTCAGCAATGTCAGTCCCGCGCCGACTTCTCTCGGTCTCTGATCTTAACAATGCCGATGTTAATTGGATACTCGGAAGGGCACTGCGTTCTTTGAGTAGTGGAGGCAGTCACGCCAAGCATTCAGATAAAGTATTGTTAAATATATTTTTAGAATCCAGCACAAGAACGAAAGCCAGCTTCTCCCTAGCGGCTCAGAGAATGGGTATCCACGTCACTGAGATTTCAAAAAGCTACAGTAGTCTTGATAAGGGCGAGAGCGTCGAAGATACCCTATCTGTCTTGGCAGCGATGAAGCCCGATGTGATAACACTCCGCTGCTCTTCATCGGATCACCTCAAATACTTGGCGTCGGTCGCAGAGTGTCCTGTCATCAATGCAGGAGACGGAACAAACGAGCATCCCACTCAAGCCCTCATTAATGCCTTTACGCTCTCTGAAGTGTTGACGCTGAGTGGAGCCAAAATCTTATTTGTCGGGGATTGTGCAAACAGTCGGGTTTTTAACTCCACATCGCTTCTCTGTGAGAAACTGGGAGCTCGCGCGGCTACACTTACATTTAAAGGTTTAGAACCGCTTACCGCAGGCTATGATGCGTTTTCTGATAAAAAGGAGGCCTTAGACTGGGCAGACGCAGTGATAGGACTGAGAATCCAGCGGGAGAGAATGAGCGACGAATTTTCTATCAACCGCCAACAGATTGATGAGATTCAAATTACTTCGGACGATCTCGCTCAGTTTAAGAACCGACACTGGATTTTGCATCCAGGCCCGATTGGCTGGGGTGATGAGTTTGCAATAAGCATAAAAAGCTACCCGAAAAACCTTGTCTTAAAAATGGTCAATAGAGGTATACACATAAGGGTTGGGACTTTAGAATGGCTGCTTGAATAACTGTGAATTAAAGAAGAATTAACCAATGGATAGAATACGAAGAAAAGGTTTTGTGGTGCTCGAAACCCGAGAGGTTTTCGAGGGCTATTGGGTAGGCGGAGCTGCTTCAGTCGGGGAGCTGGTCTTTAATACGAGCCACTCCGGCTACGAGGAAATCGCTACAGACCCGTCGTACTTGAATCAGATAGTTGTGATGACGGCGCCGATGCAAGGCAACTATGGCGTCGTTCCAGAAACGCGCCAATCGGAAAACTTTCACATCAAAGGATTTGTCTGTTTAGATATTCAAAACTCCGACCGGGATCGTAGCTGGAGCGAAATTTTGACGAATCAATCCATAGCTGTAATCGATGGCCTGGACACGCGAAGCTTGGTGCTTTACTTAAGGCAAAGAGGAACAACTTGGGGAGCTGCGCTCGATGCCGAGACTCAAGAAGAGGCGCTAACTTTGGGTTTAGAACTAATTAGCAAGAATAAAGTCGTAGCTTCAGATTGGACTCGCCAGGTCTGCGTAAAAGAAGAGCTTCGCGTCGCGGGCTTGAAGCCGGCAGGTCCTACCATCGCGCTGCTCGATTTTGGATGCAAATCGAACATCTTAAACCTCGTGAAACAGCATAGTCGCGAAGTTTCTGTTTTTCCTTCTTGGACCGATGCGGATCAACTAGTTCACTTCGACGGGGTAGTACTGAGCAATGGCCCAGGAGACCCGGCAGACGTCAAAAAGGGCGTTGAGACTGTAAAGTCTTTGCTGGGTAGACTTCCCATGTTCGGTATTTGTATGGGCCACCAGGTATTGGGTTTGGCGCTTGGGGCTAAAACTTTCAAGCTGAAATTTGGTCATCGCGGAGCCAATCACCCTATCGAAGACGAGATTCTCGGGCAGGTGTACGTTTCTAGTCAGAATCATGGCTACGCCATTGTTGAAGAAACTCTTCCCAAAGATGTGATCGTTACTCACCGAAATCTTAACGATAAAACTGTCGCGGGAATCGCATGCAAAGCATTGAACTGCATGAGTGTTCAGTTTCATCCTGAAAGTTCGCCTGGTCCGAACGAGGCTAGAGCGCTTTTTAATTATTTTTTCGAAAGAATGCTGAAATGACGACTGATTTGGAGCAACCAAGCCTCTATGACCCATTGATTGAAAGAATGATGCAGTATTTTACTTCAGAGAAATTTGACAGTGAAGTGAGGCAGGCGAAAAAGGAATTTTTTGAGCAATCAGGTTTAGTGGATGACCACTCGGGACTTTTTGATTTGCGAATGGCTCAGTTTCTAGATTGGTTTTTGTTTTCTCGCGAGTTGAATGACTATCACCTCACTCCCAGTCACTTGGTCGTTCAGGCTCCTTTGGAGAGTTTTGAAATTTCTGAATCAGAAAGACCCCTATTTGAAAACCTGGCAAAAACTCGACATAGCCTGTTTGAGTTTATCAAGATTAAGGGTAGAGAAGTTACGTGCAGAGACCTTTTCAAACGTGAAAAGATCACGCTGAAAAATTCCGTAGTCAGTGCAGGTTTTACCGTAGACGAAATATTCGAAGCGCGAATTGTTCCTTACGAGGACACTTATGTGTTCGCAAGAGGTTTTTGTTTTCACCCCGTGGAGGCCACGAAGTTTATTTTGAAAGAAATAAAAAAGGTGATTCATTTGGATGAGAATCAAAAAGAACTTTTGATGTTTCGACTTCTAAAGATGAGGTACCGCTACGAACAGTATAAGCATATTCGAATTGAGTATCTTTATACGAACGAATCGAAACTTAAGATTTAGGTGATCCAATGCCAAAGCGTCAGGACATAAAAAAAATCATGATTTTGGGTAGCGGTCCGATTGTTATCGGGCAGGCCTGCGAATTCGACTACTCAGGCACACAGGCCTGTAAAGCATTGATGAACGAAGGTTACGAGGTCGTTCTTGTCAATTCTAACCCCGCGACAATCATGACTGATCCCGAGGTAGCTACGCGAACTTATATTGAGCCTTTAGAAGTTCCTTATTTGAAGGCCGTTATTGAAAAGGAGCGGCCTGATGCGCTCATTCCCACTTTGGGGGGGCAAACAGCCCTCAATGCAGCATTGGCTCTTGATAAAGCACAAGTGCTTCAGGAGTTTTCGGTAAAATTACTAGGAACATCCGCAGACATTATTCGGCGCGCCGAGGATCGCTCGCTGTTCTCTGAGCTTGTGCGAGAAGTGGGCGGACGAACGACGCGAAGTTATATGGTTAAAAGCTTCGAGGACGGCGTAGAAAAAGGGCAACTCCTCGGTATGCCGATAATACTTCGGCCTAATTACACCCTCGGCGGCGGCGGCGGCGGTATAGCTTATTCTTTAGACGAATATAGAGAGATGCTACAAAGAGCACTTAGCGAAAGTCCAACAAACGAAGTGCAGGTTGAAGAAAGTATACTAGGCTGGAAAGAATTTGAACTAGAGATAATGCGTGACGCCCGGGGTACATTTGTTGTTGTTTGCTCCATCGAAAATATCGATCCATGTGGTGTCCACACAGGCGATAGCGTCACTGTAGCGCCTCAGCAGACATTGAGTGACTTTCATTACCAAGATATGAGAGATGAAGCTCGCAGAATCACTGAGGCAGTCGGAATTGAAACGGGAGGCGCAAACATCCAGTTTGCGGTTCATCCAGATAGTCACGAGCGGGTGGTCATCGAAATGAATCCCAGGGTGAGCAGGTCTTCGGCGTTAGCTAGCAAAGCGACGGGGTTTCCGATCGCAAAAATAGCCGCGCTCGTAGCTGTAGGATATCACCTCGATGAGATTACAAATGACATTACCGGAACAACACCTTGCTGTTACGAGCCCGCGCTAGACTATGTAGTCGTGAAAATCCCCAAATTCAATTTCGAAAAGTTCGCGGGCGTAAAGGACCAACTCACAACACAGATGAAGAGCGTTGGAGAAGTCATGGGCATCGGCCGCACTTTCTGTGAAGCATTTATGAAGGCGACTGAGTCTTTAGAAAACCGAGAGATCATTAAACCTGGCGAAGCAGATCTCTCAGAAGATAAGCTGGCCTATCCTTCAAGTAAACGTTTGTTTTATTTGTTCGAAGCGCTTCGAAGCGGTTGGTCGATTGCAAGAATTTATGAACTTACGCAAATAACGCCATGGTATTTGGATCAGTTTCAAAGAATTATGGAAGTAGAAAGGGAACTTTCGAGTACTTCTCAGCTCGATGAAGAACTCTTGCGTCGCGCTAAAAGATTTGGGTACTCAGACGCTCTGATTGCCGACATCACAAAGCTAAGCGAAGAGGAAGTCCTCAGGCAAAGGAAAAGTTTGAATATTGAACCTGCGTTCTACCGGGTTGATACCTGTGCGGGAGAGTTTGAATCGACGACGCCTTATTTTTACTCCACCTATTGGGGAAATCGCATCAGTTTCAGTGAGATGGCCCCTTCATTTGTTAGCGCTTCGGCTCCTATAACAGTCATAGGCAGCGGGCCCAACAGAATCGGACAAGGGATTGAATTTGATTACAGTTGTGTAAGAGGAGTCTGGTCTTTGCGAAGACGTGGTCACCAAGTTGTTATGATTAATTCGAATCCAGAGACAGTGTCTACAGATTACGATACAGCAAATTACTTGTTTTTTGAGCCATTAACGTCAGAGAGAGTAGCGGCCGTCATGGGCTGGATTGGCTCTAGAAAGTTTGTGGCTCAGTGGGGGGGGCAAACAAGTATTTCTCTAGCGAGTCCGCTGACTCAGATGGGTCACGAAATTTTAGGTAGCTCTGTCGAAGCAATGGATCGCGCCGAAGATAGATCGCAGTTTGTGACTCTTTGTAGAGAATATGGTTTCAAAATCCCAGAGGCAAAAACGGCAGACACCTTTGAGGGTGCACAGAGAGCCGTCAGTCAAATTGGATTCCCAGTAGTTTGTAGACCCAGTTTTGTACTGGGTGGTAGGCGAATGGAAGTTGTTGAGAACGAGTCAGATCTGGAGCGGTATTTTGAAAGACACGGCCACGTGGTGAGTGAGCGTAATCCCATTCTTATTGACGAATTTTTAGCTGGGGCTCTTGAAGTTGACGTCGATTTGGTGTGCGGAGGTAACTGGCAAGTGATTGGCGGAGTTGTAGAGCATATCGAGGCAGCTGGTGTGCACAGTGGAGATAGCATGGGAGTTTTACCACCTCAGAGGCTTAAACCTGAGACTTTAGCACGAGTGGAGCAGATGAGTGCAGAACTCGGCAGTCGTCTTGGGGTTATTGGCCATTTGAATCTTCAGTTGGCTATAAAGAAGGATGAAGTTTACCTTCTAGAAGCAAATCCGAGAAGCTCACGGTCTGCGCCATTTGTTTCAAAGGCTACAGGATTGAGACTGGTGGACCTTGCCGTAGGTGCCATGATGGGAGAATCTCGGCCAAATATACCAGACTGGAAGAACATGAAAGATGTCTGTGTGAAAGGTGTCGTGCTTCCCTTTAAGAAGTTTTCAGAGGCAGACTCCATTCTGGGGCCGGAGATGAAATCGACCGGAGAGTCTATGGGACGCGGGAAGGATTACTCCGAAGCGCTTCTTAAAGCGTGTATTTCGAGTCAAATGAGACTTCCAAAACCGGGGGAAGTTTTTTGTTCTGTGAGAGATAAAGATAAAGCCTTCTTTTTGCCACTAGTAAAACAACTTCGCGAACTGGGTTTTACCTTTTCGGCGACATCTGGAACTGCATCGTTTTTAGCGGCCAATGATATTGAAGTTGAAAATATCCGTAGAGTGAGAGAAGGCCGGCCTCACTGTGTAGATCGAATTAGATCTGGTTCTGTCGTGTTGGTGTTTAACACGACGTCAGGAAGGCAATCCATCGAGGACAGCTTCAGTATTAGACGTAGCTGCATAGACTTCTTTATACCGTGTATAACTGAAAGTGATGCGGCAGAAGCTTTCGTTATGGCTATTAAAAGAAGTTTTAACAACGAGGTATCGGTTTCTTCACTCCAGTAAGCTTAAGCTTGTTTAATATGTTCATTCGTGTTGAAATCGTATTGGCACGAAGGAGGGGAGATGAGAAAGTCACTCCACATTCGATTTAGTTCAATCTTCCTAGTATTGGTTTCATTGAGTCTTGCAGTCTACTTCGCAGTCCGACAAAAAGATCAGCAACCATTTCGATCGAATCCGACTCAGTCCATACGAATTGGGTTTATTCCAGGTGAGAATCCAGAGAAGCTAAGAGTGAGCTCAGAGGCTTTTGCCAAACGGCTGAGCATAAGTTTGGGTATCAAAGTGGAGCCCTACATTTCTGAGGATTATCAAGGTCTCATCAACGCCATGAGTGAAAAGAAAATCGACTTTGCCTTTTTTACGGCTATGACATTTGTTTTTGCTGAGAAAGAAGCAAACGCGAAAGTTTTATTGAAGAAAGTTTGGGCCACGCCCTATTACTATTCGCTCGTTGCGGTGAGGGAAGGCAGCGGCATAAAGTCTCTTAAAGATCTTAAGGGTAAAAAAGTCGCCTTCGTTGATGAGAAGTCGACTTCGGGATATCTGTACCCGATGGTGAAATTAGGTGAGCTTGGGATAGACCCTGCCAGAGATTTTAAAAAGCAGGTATTTTCGGGAAGCCACGATTTGTCTGTTGAGATGTTAAAAAAGGGTGAGGTAGATGCGATAGCTGTCTTCTCGGACAATGAGTCTGGCTCCAACAGTGCTCTCACTAAGTATGGTCTTAAGAAGTTTCGCAAGTTGTGGCTCAGTGAACCAATTCCAAATGATCCATTTGTTGTAAGACAAGATTTTTACGATTCTGATCCCCAGCTCACGCATACTCTTATGTATAGTTTTATTGATCTGGCCAATGCCCCTGAGGGAAATCTCCTTAAAAAGTGGTTCAATGTTTCTGAAATGAAACTTGCAACTAGCGCCCAGTATGATCCGGTTCGCCGAATGGTTGAGAGGCTTGGTTTGCGCCTTACTTCCACTCACGCACAGAAGCCCGTACCTTCGAGCTATCTCAAGTCCATTTAGAATTTTAACTTTTTAGGTTTTTGATTCTAATTTCTCGCTTCACATTGGTCTTCCTCGCTGGGATACCTCTTAAGATTCGCTTTCTCAAGGTGATCAATTGCCCTTAATAGCTCATCTTTTCAAAATGAAGCTTTGGCCCTTCGTCTAGCTCTTCCTGTTGTCGGTAAATCATATACACACGTTAGGCAAAATTTTCGGTAATATCACTCTGTGATATTGGATGTTTCAGGATTAACAAAAAGATTTAAGAACCAGTTTTGGGCGAAGCCACACTATGCCGTGAAGGATGTTTCTTTTCGGGTCAAAGAGGGTTCGATTACGGGTTTTCTAGGAGCCAATGGCTCGGGCAAAACCACTTCAATCAAAAATATTCTCGGATTAATTTATCCCGATGCGGGTGAGATCACCTACTTTGGTGGCAAACCCCTTTCGAATGAAGTGAAGAAGAGAATCGGCTTTCTCCCGGAGCGACCCTACTTTTACGAATATTTAACAGGCACAGAATTCTTGCAGTTTTACGCCGACCTAAGTGGCTTAAAGAGAGGCCCAAACCTACGTAAGCGCATACAAACTCTTTTAGAAAAGGTTGAACTGCCCCATGCGGCTGACCGACCTCTGAGAAAGTATTCTAAGGGCATGCTTCAGCGAATAGGTATTGCACAAGCGCTGATACATGATCCCGATTTTGTCATACTCGATGAGCCGATGACAGGTTTAGATCCTGATGGCAGAAGGACGGTCGCAGAAATTATCAAGGATTGCCGTAAACGGGGGGCGACCATCTTTTTTAGTAGTCACTTGCTTCACGATGTGGAAACTCTTTGTGACGAGTTAGTCATTTTAGTTAAAGGCGAAGTGAAGTACTCAGGATCGACACAGGACCTTCTTAAGCGCGCGCAAGCGGGCTACCGTTTGGTTTCAATCAAAGACTCCTCTCCGCAGAGTGAGCGAGTTGTCGATCAACACCATTTGCAGAAAAGAATGAGAGACCTGCTAGATTCCCAGGCTCAGATTATCGAAGTGATCGCCGAGAGGCCATCTCTCGAAGAGTTATTTATTGAGATGTCTCGAAAAGGATCCCAAGAACAAGTAGAGAAAGCATCCAACTAGATTTGAGGAAGTCGCCTTGAGACCATTGATTGCAATTTGCACCAACACATTCAGAGAGATCATTCGAGATAGAATTCTCTATAGTTTAATCATATTTTGTCTGTTGCTTATTGGTTTTAGTGTTGCGGTGGGGCAGCTATCGTTTGCTGAACAGCTAAGAATATCAACAAACTTCGGTCTTGCAGGAATTCAGTTTAGCGCTTGTGCGCTTGCCGTCTTTGTGGGCTCCTCCCTGGTTTTTAGAGAGATTGAAAAGCAAACCGTGCTAACGTTGCTTTCGCGGGCAATCGGACGAGCAACATTTCTAGTGGGTAAGTTTTTAGGTCTAATTTCTGTTGTTGCCGTCGTCGTGCTAGGCCTGTCATTGGTTTTCTTGTTAATCTTTCTTTTGCTAGGCGGGAAAATTCACGAAAACCTATTCTATGCACTATGGGGTATCTTTTTAGAGGCGAGCATTCTCTTGGCGATGACGCTATTATTCGGCATGTTTACAAAGCCAATTTTAGCAGTCAGTTTTTCAATCGCTTTCTTCTTAATAGGGCATTGGCTGGATAGTTTAGAATTTTTTGCAAGCCAAAGCCCATCAGGATTATTTGCAACTTTTGGTAAGTCGGCTGTCAAACTTCTACCGAACCTTGAAAGGCTTAACTGGCGAGATCATGTTATTTACCTAGATCATATTGGCCTTGATCAAGTGCTCTGGGGAACGGTCTACGCCTCTTCGTGGAGCATTTTGTTCCTTTCGCTTGCGGCGATTGTTTTTGCCAGGAAGGACTTCGTTTGATTCACGATTGGGGAGTCAAAATTTTCCTTCTCACCACATTTGAACGAGCAATTTCAAGGAATTTTTACCAAGCCAACCATTTTTTGAAAAAGGCTTTAAGCGATGGATGATTTAATAGTGCTCGCCGTGGGGGCTGGAGTCTTAGGGCTTTTGCTAGGAAGCTTTGCGAACGTTTTCATTTACCGATGGCCCAAAGGAGAGAGCGTTATCACACCACGGAGTCGCTGTCCGAATTGTAAAATGCAAGTGGCCTGGTACGATAATATACCGGTAATTTCTTGGATCATATTGCGCGGCAAATGTCGTGGTTGCACACAAAGGATTTCAATCAGGTATCCCTTGGTTGAGCTGCTAACGGGAATTCTCTTCTTTTTTGTCGTGCAGAGGTACGGGGTATCTTGGTTTACTCTAGAAGCACTAGTGCTCGTGTTTGGACTTGTCGTTATTTCTTTCGTCGACTTAGACACCTTTTTGATTCCTGACATTTTTTCTTTGGGGGGATTGGCGCTAGGGCTTGCCGGAGCAGCTCTTAATCCAGAGAGAGAATTCATGGATGCTTTTGGGGGCGCTTTAGTCGGCGGCGGCTTTTTGTGGCTTACAGCTTACACGTACTGGCTCGTGAGAAAAGAAGAGGGTATGGGCGGCGGTGATATTAAACTACTTGCATGGCTTGGTGCCGTGTTGGGGTGGACAGCTGTACCGTTCATCATATTGGTTTCAAGTGTATTAGGCAGCCTAGTAGGCCTCTCCATCGTTGTAGCCAACAAAGGCAATATGAAAACCGTAATTCCCTTCGGACCATACATAGCAATTGCCGGAGTTCTATTTCTGCTCGGTGGGGATAAATTGTCTGAATGGTATCTGGCGGCCTTCTTTCCGTGGCTGACTGGGTAATCGATCACTTATTTCTAATTCAATAGGCACCGAACCACTGGTGAATCTCCCTCGTTTCAATTTCAACTGGAGATTTAACCACACTCTCTACTTCTTTTTGGCATTCCCTAGCGGATGATGTTTTTCAAGTGTTCTACCTAAATCATCGGTCGTTAGGTGAGTGTAGCGCTGGGTGGTCGTCAAAGAAGCGTGCCCAAGGAGATCTTGTAGAGTCCTTAAGTCGCCGCCGCTCCCTAGTATATGAGTAGCGTATGAATGTCTAAGAGCGTGGGGATGTAGCGGGCGAGTTAACTGGCATTCTTTCGCGAGCCATTGAATCCGCCTATAAGCTGACTGCTGAGTCAGCTTATGTTGAAACACCTCAGATCCCAGGCTGGTCTCTCTGAGGCTCCTCAAGTATTCGCTTAAGATTCTCGGGGTCCAAACCACTCTTGATTTTTGGCCCTTACCTAAAATTCGCATCTCCTGACTTCTTATATGGTTCCATTTCAGGCTAAGGGCTTCTGATACCCTTAGGCCCGCTCCGTACATCAGCAAAAACAGCAGTTTAGCCTCTTTCGCGTACTGAATCTTTTTATTTGGAAGGTTTTTAGGCGGCCAAGAGTCCAGCAGCTTCAAAATTTTAATCGCCTCATCGACGGTCAGTATGCGCGGGATAGGCAAGTTAACTTTAGGAGCTCTCAGAAGTCTATATGAACTGCCATTATAGAGGGATTGCTCCCTCAGCCAGCTCAGGAACCCCTTAATCACAACAAACTTGCGCTGCCGAGACGATGGCTCTAGGCGGCCCCAGGCGGGTAGGCATTCCCGGATACGGCCATCCAAATAGAGCGAAAGCGCAGGTATATCGTAGGTGGAGGCCATATTCTGACTCTTAGTCGGAGTGTCTTTGGAGCTAACATGGGGGTTTTCTATGTGCTCACGGTGAAGGGTGTAGATATTTCCCATCTCTAAGAAAAACCCCAGATCGGAACCGTAAGCGCGGCAACTTTGAGCAGTATTAGTTTTGTTTAAACGCTGTAATATCAAATACTTAACGGCTAAAAATAAAGCCGCTTGTCTAACTTTGCTTTTGTCGATATCTTTTACACCTTGAGAGCTCATTTACTAATTTCATTTTGCTCTGAAAAAAGAATCTTGCAGAAATTACATCAATAGTGATACATTGCGTCTAACGCAAAGTATCAAAATGAGCCAAATGAGGTAGAACGTATGGGTGACACAGAAGTAATCTTACCAACTAGCGGACAGACGCAAAGAGCAAAATCCGAAGGCGGAGCCGTCCAAATTATTTACCGATCGCCAATCATGGACCAGCTGATGAAGATGGTCGACCGTGTGGCAGCGACACAAGCCACAGTATTGATTCTGGGTGAAAGCGGTACGGGTAAAGAATTGGTGGCCAAAGCCATTCATGAGAGAAGTTCTCGCAGAACTAAGCCCTTTGTGGCAATTAACTGCGGTGCCCTCAGAGAAACTCTCTTAGAGAGTGAGCTTTTTGGTCACGAAAAAGGAGCCTTTACAGGAGCCTACAACCGCAAAATAGGTTTGGCAGAAGTTGCAGATGGCGGAACTCTCTTTTTAGATGAGATCGGAGAGCTCTCACCAGGAATGCAGGCAAAACTTCTTAGATTTATTCAAGAAGGTGAAGTGTATCGAGTTGGCGGTAAAGAGCCGATTCAAGTAGATATTCGCTTGGTAAGTGCAACGAATCGAGATCTAGAAACTGAAGTTCCTAAAGGAAATTTTAGAGAAGATCTCTATTACCGTATCAATACCATTTCTGTAAGTGTTCCTCCTTTACGTAGAAGAAAAGAAGATATTCCTGTTCTTGTGCGCCACTTTTTAATGAACAGTCAAAACCGCCATTTGAATCGTGGTCATGAAGTGAGCGATGAAGCGATGGAAATGATCGTATCTTACGAGTGGCCAGGTAACATTCGCGAACTTCAAAACGTCTGCGAAAGAATTCAAATTCTTGCCGACGGCCATATGATTATGCCTGGTGATGTTCCAGACAATATCAAAAACCCAGAGCAGAGATGGCTAGATAATGAATACGATCCTTCAATTTCGCTTTATGAGCTTGAAAGACGTTATATCATCCAAGCCCTCAGGCATTTTCACGGCAACAAAACCCGTGCTGCTCAAGCTTTGGGAGTAACCATTAAAACTCTCTATAATAAGCTTCATGAGTATGGGGAGTTTGATAATTATTCTGTCCATACCAAAATCAAATAAGTTATAAACGCCATCTTACGTCGCAGAAAAGCAATGCTCGATCTCAAGATCGCTGCGACGTGGGATTACCACGCCTCGCTCCTCTCGATCTGCGCTTACTTTTCTGCTCGTAACCTGGCGTTTATATGAGCAGTGCGAGTGCGCTGACCGCCTCGCTCGCACTTTCGAAAACTTTGTAGGAAGTTATTTTTCGAAAGTGATACCTGAAAACAAAAAAAGCGAGCTACAGCCCGCTTTTTTTACTTAGACAGACAATTAACGATAAAAGATCAAAACAAGCCGGTGCCGTCGTCTTCTTCCTCTTCGTCTTCAACAGCTAAGTCGTCGTCATCGAGATCCTCAAAATCATCAGACTCAATATCTGATATGCCTTCGAAAGAACCGTCTTCACTGTTTTCATCGTCTTCGCTATAGGCTTCAAGATTCTCTTCGTCATCCATTGGGTCAATGACTCCCGCACTCGCCGAAAATGGATTGGAACTCGGTGCGATACTTCCTTTGTTAAGAACAATCTCTTCGATTGATGGGACAGTGGGTTTCTGGAATTTGCTTTTAGTGGGCGACTTAGGACTTGCGGCTTTCTTTGTCGCTTTTTTCGTTGTCGCCTTTTTTGTCGCGGTCTTTGCAGTTGCTTTCTTAGTTGTCTTTTTAGCTACTTTCTTAGTTGCTTTCTTCGAAGTAGTCTTTTTAGTTGCGGTCTTTGCAGTCGCCTTTTTAGTCGCTTTTTTTGCGGACTTTTTGATGTTCTTCTTGGTCACTTTTTTGGCTGTCGCCTTTTTAGCGGATGTCTTCGCACTCTTTTTAGTCGATTTTTTAGTCGCCTTCTTCTTTTTTGCCATATGTTCCCCTTCTCAAAAAACGAGATTTAAATCACTCCTAATAGTTACGGATCTTAAAAGACTATGGCAATTTATTTCCGATAGGCTAGTGAATATTTGGAGATTCCTCGAGGGGCGTTGCGCTTGGCCTAGCTAAAGGCAGTTTTAATATGCCTTCAGCACTTGTTTTTAACGAAGATCGTCGATCCAGCGCGCAAGGTCAGCGGGGATTGCGACAGATACGTAGAACCCGCCTGATTGATTAACTGGTGGCGGATTTGCAGTCCCTTTTTTAGGAATGGTAGAAAAGTATCCCACCGTTCTCGTTTTTTCGGAGTTTCTTAGAGGAAAGGTGAGTTGGAGCGTAGGGTTGAAGAAGGGAGTTGGTATAAAAACTGCGGCAGCATCCGAGCCTGCGTACAGGAAAATACTCCAATTGTTTTTGCTTCCCTTAACGGAAAATGCAACCTCAGGCAGCTCACCACCTGGAACTCCAGGAAGTGCATCCCCATTTGGCAGTTTTTTACTTTCTGCTGGATCGACAGGGCCTAGTACTTTATTAAGGGGAATGTGAACTTCGTATCTCCAGTTGCCAGTCGCATCCCTCTTAAATGTATAGAAGGCGTCCGACAAACCCGGCACATTGCCTTCGAGCACTTCCATTAGTGGATCGATGCCTGGTAGAGGAACAATGATGACCAAAGACTTAGTGATCCAATCTAGATCTACGGACATGGCTCCATCAAATGCGGACCCACTAATAGTTGCTTGTAGCTCTGCTTTAGCAGCAGCTCTTTCTTCTTCTATGGTGGGGCCGCCACAGTCTGTTATGCAGGGCCCTTCAGGTGTACCTGACCCCGCGTTGGAATGGTTTGTCTGTTGATCTAAGGAGCTTCCAATTTGAAATCCTTTACCACACCCCAACAAAGTCAAAGAGGCTAATGACATAACCATTAAGTGATATTTAACCAAGGATTTCATAGTTCCCCCATGACTCTAGTGAGTGTAGATAACTCTTCGGGTGAAGAAAACTCAAACTTAAGGCTAACATATTGAAATTATTGAATAAAACTTATACAATTTTTTTGAGTTTAAGAAAGTAAATTATTTCGTCAAGCCATCGACATCGAAATGGAAAAAAGTGATCACATAAAATGCGAAAATCGAGGGATAAGGCATCCGTCGCAGATGAACTCATACGAAGTTTAACTTTTGTGCGAGGTTGAAGTGAAGTTCAAATTTGAAACTTGCAGTGATTTTTAAGTTGGGTTCACCAATGCGCTTATTTGAGACAAAATAAACTGAGAGAAAAGAAACAAAGCGAAAGGTGACAGAGCGTAGTAAGAGCAAAAAGTCTGTGGCCGCTCCGGGTTTTTCGTCGGTTGCACCCCAACTAGGAGTCTCCGGCATTTCAACCGGAGACTGGATGCTAACAACGACGGAGGGGGGTGAGGCTATGCTTGAAGTAAATCCCAGGTGTCAGAGCCCCCACCCTTTCTGCGGCCACATCCGTTAGCCGAGAAGCTTTAGTGCGTAACCAGGAGTTTGATTGGCTTGTGCCAAGGTGCTCAAACCGGCCTGTAACAAGATGTTGTTCTTTGCTAGAGCAGCAGTAGTATCGGCAACGTCTGTATCACGGATTCGGCTATTGGCAGCACTCATATTTTCTTCTGCAATTGTCAAATTTGAAATTGTAGAATTCATTCTGTTTTGAAGAGCTCCGAGATTGGATCTCATGTCGTTGACTCGGTTGATCGCTTCGTCAAGGTTAGAAAGCGCCGTTTGAGCTCCCTCTTTCTGAGAGTAATCGACGTCTGCCAAACCAAGAGCGTCAATTGTGGCGGTATTTTCGCCAGCGTTGAAGCTAATACGATCTTGGAAGTCATCGTTGTTTATGCCAATTTGAAAGTCATAAGATGGTGAAGATCCATCGAGTAGGCCCGTTTCTCCCCACTTTGTCACTGTGGCAATACGTTGAGCCTCGTTTTTAAGCTGGGCAACCTCTTTGTTGATGAACCCGCGCTCGCGATCGCTCACTGTATCAGAGGCCGCCTGGATGCCTAGCTCTCTAAGGCGTGTGACGATGTTTGAAATTTCGTTCAAACCACCCTCAGCAACTTGAATCAAAGAGATACCGTCATTGGCGTTTCGGTTAGCTTGTCTCGTTGATCTGATTTGTGACTGGATTGTTTCGCTAATCGCGAGTCCAGCCGCGTCGTCAGCAGATTTGTTGATTCTGCTTCCACTCGATAGTTTAGAGTAACTGTCACTAATCTTCATTTGGCTAGTCGACAAGTTTCTCTGGGCATTGATAGATGCCATGTTAGTCGAAATTCTCATTCCCATTGTTAACCTCCGTTAGTCGTCATTTCACCTCCCGTGAATTCCCCTAATTCCATTTTTCTTGGGGTGGCATCCGAGCCAAATTGTTTTATTCTCGACACACAATTTTTCGTCAGGTGCGACGGTTTCTTGACGGTATGAACAGCGGCTTTAGACCCTTATCCAGTCTGGGTTTGCTAGATTTGGCCCTTCCGCCAGTCGAGTGGCAGGTCTCTTGTCCTGCTTTTGTTGACGTAGGTCTGTACGAAGAATAGCTTACGTAAGCCGAAGGTCCTAAGCTAAAAACTTCCGACTGGTGTCGTTTAGGGGCTGCAGGATAAAGAGCTGTTTCTTGACACTCAAATGAGAGGCTGAAATTGTTTTCTGGAATCATAGAACGCGTCTCCCAAGTCGTATCTGTTAATCTTGAGAAGACTTCGCACAACTTGATATTAGAGAGGCCTGATGGATTTGATGACATCAAGGCCGGAGATTCCATTTGCGTAAACGGGGTTTGCCTCACTCTAGAAAATTTTACTTCGAGTGAGCTAGCTTTTACTGTTGGCGCTGAGACTTGCGAAGTGACTCGGTGGCCCCAGATACTTTCAAAGGGTTCGCGCTTGAACATAGAAAGATCACTGAAGGTTTCAGATCGAATTCACGGTCACTCGGTGACGGGCCATGTGGACTGCGCAGGTCTTGTTGTGGGCGTCATACGGACAGCTGATTTTATTAGAATTGAAGTAGCTGTGCCCAAAGAATTTCGGCGTATGGTCTGGTTAAAAGGGTCGATCGCCATTAATGGGGTGAGCTTAACTGTAAACAAAGCTAATGATGAAACAATTGAAGTGGGTTTAATTCCTGAAACAATTATTCGGACGAACTTATCGACATTGGTCATGGGAGACCTGGTCAATCTCGAATTCGATACCATGGCAAAATTTTATTTGAGGCAGTATGAGCTTGGAAACGTCAAACCAAACTAGATTGGCATCGATCCCTGAATTGATAGATGAAATTCGACAAGGTCGTATGGTGATCTTGGTTGATGATGAAGACCGTGAGAACGAAGGGGATATTATTCTTGCGGCACAGTTCGCCACCCCAGAAAAAATCAATTTTATGGCAAAAGAGGCGCGCGGACTCATTTGTCTCAGTTTGACAGAAGTGCAAGTCCAACGTCTTAGACTTCCTCAGATGGTTTCTGATGGCTCGAATGCCTCTCCCAATCGGACAGCGTTCACCGTGAGCATTGAAGCGGCGACAGGTATATCGACTGGTATATCCGCTCGTGATCGAGCTCACACGATACAGGTAGCGTGTCACCCAGAAGCCCAGCCAACTGACATTATTTCTCCAGGACATGTGTTTCCTATTAAGGCGGTTCAAGGTGGCGTCCTCAAGCGAGCTGGTCACACAGAGGCCAGCGTGGATATCTGCAGACTTGCCGATCTGAATCCGGCTGCAGTGATTTGCGAAATAATGAACCCTGATGGAACTATGTCTCGGTTTGACGAACTTTGTGAGTTCGCTAAAAGCCACGACATCAAGATCGGCGCAATTGCTGACCTCATCGAGTTTCGGCTCAAGCAAGAGTCTCTTGTCGAGGCGGTTGCACGAATTCCGATTGATGAAAGTTCAAAACATCCGGCTTGGCTACATGTCTTTCGCAGCAAAATAGACGATCGAGAGCACTATGCCCTTCAAATTGGTAATATAGCGGGCCCGGGTACCATAGATGCGGAAGAGACTCCAGTTGTGAGTGTGAGGGTAGAGGCCCGCAATTTGGTGCGCGATCTCATGGGACTCGCTCAGGTAAAAGGCGGCTCCTCGCTTTTAGAATGTTGGAAGCAACTTTGTATGAGGCCTCCCGGAGTTTTACTTTATCTGGATACCCCTCAAAAATTTGATTGGGCCAATCAAAACAATCAGTCGGTGGAATCGTTGAGCTTGAGGCGTGATGATCGCGACTACGGAATTGGCGCGCAGATTCTTAGGAATCTGGGGGCTCGAAAAATTCGACTCCTTACCAATCACCCATCCCCTCGAGCCGGCATTGAGGGCTATGGAATCGAAATCGTTGAATCGGTACCCTATTAAGGCTGTTGCCATTTGGTGCTACAAGCTGAGCTTCGTTCGGTTCAATGAAATGGCAACAACCCCTACTGATTCTGGCACTAGCCACTGGCTCGCAAACTTGGTAGGTTCCCGATATGAAAATCACAATCGTCGTTGCCGAATTCAATTCAAAAATAACTGAGCGCCTTCTAGAAGGGGCATTAAGTGAACTTAAATCGCGGGAAGTGAAGCCGATAGTTCAAAAAGTTCCTGGTGCTTTTGAACTGCCGCTCGCAGCGAGTCTCGCTTTGAAGGCAGGGGCCGATGGAGTCGTTGCCCTTGGTTGTATTATCCGCGGCGAGACGACCCACTACGACTATGTTTGCAAAGCGGCCCAAGAGGGTTGCTTGAGAGTTTCTCTTGATGAATCTAAGCCAGTAGCTTTTGGCGTCCTTACAACGGAGGACTTCGAGCAGGCTTTCGAAAGGGCCGGGGGGCGACACGGTAATGTCGGAGCATCAGCGGCCCAAGCTTGCCTAGCCATGCTTTCGCTTAAGTTTTGAAACTCGAAAAAATAGGGTTCACATAGGGCCATCGATAGAGGCTGCCTCGGATATGCCAAATAGCCTTGAGTTTTTCCAGATGCTCGATGGCCGAAAATCCCCTACAGTGAGCGTAAGAGAAGGTGAGATTGGAAGCCAAAGAGACAAGAAAGCGTAAAAGAGAAATATTTATTGCGGTGACAGCCGCCATCGTATTTGTGGCGCTCACCTGGGTCGAGTTTCGACTTGCTAACATCAGCCAGCAGCTGCCATTTGTTCACTCCGTCTTTTTCTTCGGCCTCGTTAACTTTAATATCATCCTTCTGCTTTTTCTTCTATTTCTCATCTTTCGAAACGTTGTAAAGGTTTTTGTGGAGACCCCTGGGCAGCTCATTGGGGCCACCATCAAGGGTAAGCTCGTCGTAGCATTCTTGGCTTTTAGTATTATTCCGACGCTCCTGATGTTTTCAATCTCGGTCTTTTATATAAATAGCAGTTTTGACAAATGGTTTAGCGTCAAAATGGCGGGAGTTTTAAAAGATTCGTTAGAAGTGACGAACTCCTATTACCTTCAGGCCAAAAGACGTAACTACCATTTTGCTCATCGAGTAGCAAACGATGTGCGCTCTAAGGGCAATACTTCTATTCGCAAATTGCTAGAGTACTCAAAAAAGCAATATAGCTTGGATGCAGTGGAGTTTTATCCAGATCTCTTGAAAAACCGAATGGTGAGCGTTTCAGAAGAGCAGAATATAGGCGAGGTTCCCAATGTTAGCCTAGAGTTTCTCGAAAAGGGGATTTCCGAAAAAATTGAAGCCTCAACGATCCATCACTTTGGTGAAGGCAACTTAGTGCGGGTGATCGTGCCCGTCTTAAGCGGAGGGGCCATCGTTGTTTCAAGCTTTGTACCCCTGTCTTTAATTACCAAAATGGATGACGTAGCGGCAGCTTATGAAGAGCTGAGGAACGTTAACCCGCTGGAGTACCCGCTTAAATCCATTTACACGATAGTTCTTGTGCTGATGACGTTGGTCATTGTTTTTGCGGCGACTTGGTTGGGCTTTCATTTAGCCCGCCAACTTTCGACCCCGCTCGAGAAGCTTGCCAAAGCGGCCAGGCAAATCTCTCGCGGCAAGTACTCCCCTGTCGACTTGGAGTCAGGAAGTCTAGAAATTAATCAGCTTGTTGAAAGCTTTAACACAATGACTGTGGACCTAAAGGAAACTCTCGCGACGCTCGATGAGCATTCCCGTTATATGGGAGTCATTCTTCGAAACGTCAGCGCAGGAGTCGTTTCTGTAAATCGTAATGGTCAGATTAGCACGATAAACCGGCACGCAAGTCAGCTGCTAAAAATTGAGGCAGAAAAATTTATTGGCAAAGAAATTCGCGAGTTTTTAAGCGGCGAACACCTTTCTACGTTTGAAAGCGTTATTAACACACTTAAGACTCACCGAATACCTAACCTACAAAAAGAAATTCAGCTGACGATTGATGGTGGCACGAGTTTCTTTCAGGTGACGGCTAGTCTTCTGCTCGATGAGCAAGGTAAGGACTTGGGGTTTGTTTTCTTGTTTGATGATATGACGATGATGGTGAACGCCCAAAGAGCTGCCGCATGGCGAGAGGTGGCTCGGCGGATTGCTCACGAGATCAAAAATCCTCTGACTCCCATTAAACTCTCCGCACAGCGGTTAGAAAAGAAGTTTGCCGACGACATCACTGATCCCGCCTTCAAACAATGCATTGCTACGATTATCGACCAGGTAGACGACCTGAAAAACTTAGTTAACGAATTCAATAGTTTTGCACGTCTACCCCAATCAAAACCCACACCAGGTGATCTCAACAAAGTGTTGAGCCAAGTCGGCATTCTTTATAAGACGGCTCATAAAGACATTGAGTTTCGGCTTAAATTTGATGAAAAGTTGCCGATTTTTTCTTTTGACGCTGATCAAATGAAAAGGATTGTCGGTAATCTACTAGAAAATTCAGTGGCAGCATGTTCAGAAGAGTGCGAAATCCCCTATATAGAAATTTCGACCCACTACGACCCCAGTCTCGCATTGGTTCGCATTGAGGTCGTAGATAATGGGTGCGGCATGACCGCGACCGTGAGAGAAAGAGTCTTTGAACCCTACTTTAGCACCAAAAAGACGGGGACGGGGTTAGGCTTGGCCATAGTTAAAAGAAACGTGGACGATCACAACGGCTTTATTCGGGCTTTTTCGAACTCGCCTCAAGGTACAAAGTTTGTTATTGAGATTCCTGTTAGAGACTTGAGATCTAGCGTGTTTGTTCAGGGCCGAACTGAAGGAGACCCGAATGCATAGTGAGAAGAACAGAATAATGATTGTCGACGATGAGGACGCGATACTTTCGGTGCTCGCAGACCATTTGCTTGACGAGGGATTTGAAGTCGCAAAGGCAACAAATGGCGAAGAGGCTTTGCAGCTGGCAAAAGGGTTTCATCCCCAAGTGGTGCTTCTAGATATTTGGATGCCAGGTCGCCTTGATGGAATTCAGGTTTTGGGAAGACTCAAGTCTTCGCACCCCAATCTGGAATGCATCATGATGTCGGGCCATGGAACTATCGAAACGGCAGTTCGTGCTACTAAAATGGGAGCCTGGGATTTCGTTGAGAAACCGATTTCGATAGAGCGCATTCTTATTTTAGTTTCTAACATTCTAAATTATCAAAAAGAGCGTGACGAAAAGGTTTCGTTGCTTGGACGCCTTAGGCAAAGCGTCGCAATAGTTGGTGAGAGTCGATTTACTATTGAACTTAAGGCCAAATTAGCTCAATTGGCGCCCACCCGGAACCCTGTATGCTTAGTCGGTGAAATGGGAAGCGGAAAGCGCTTGGTTGCCCAAAACCTTCATTATCTCGGAGATCGAGCGTCTCAAGCCTATGTAGAAATGCCTGTGCAGTCTGTGCCGACTGAGCTTCAAACAATTGAGCTGTTCGGAGCAGACAGAGGAGCTGTGGTCGGTTTGCAGAGCGTGAGAAAGGGGCTAGTTGAACTGGCCCATAAGGGCACACTCTATATAGAAGACTTCGATCAGCTCTCTGAGGTCGCGCTTCAAATGCTTGCCGACTACGCAAAGACTTCGACATTTCAAAAGGTTGGTGCCACGGAGAGGCAGGGAGTCGATACAAGAATAGTCGTCAGCACCTCGCTTTCTCGCGAGGAATTACAACAAAAGCTTCACGAGCACTGGGTGAACATAGAGCCACTCTTGGTCAACTCTGTGCATTTGCTACCTTTAAGAAAGAGGCCAGAAGATATTGCCAGCCTTGTTATGCACTTTTCCGATGCCTTTGCAAAATCGAGTTCATTCGGGCTCAAAACATTTGACCAGCCAGCGATGGAGAAATTGCGCGGCTATGGATGGCCAGGAAACATACTAGAACTACGCAATTTCATTGAAAGGCTTTACATCTTGATCCCTGGCGACGAAATGAAAGTGGAAGATTTAGAACTCGCTGGATTAAAAGACGATCAAGATATTAACCCACTCAACGCTGCTTTTAAGGCAGCAAATTTCAAGTTGGCGCGAGCCCAGTTCGAACGTGAGTATATACAAAGAAAGCTTCTTGAGAACTCTGGGAACGTCAGTAGAACGGCCGAACTGATAGGACTTGAGAGAAGTCACCTGCACAGAAAAATAAAGGCATATGGTATTGAGGCCAAGCTCGATAGAGAAGGCGATAGAGCACCAAATGCACCTTAACGGGAGATAACGAACGGCACCGAATAAACAAGGTCAATGATTGCGAGGATACCAAGTGCTTTGGACTCAGTCTTACATTTACACTTTAAAAGAAGCACCTCAAGATGCTGAGATTGTGAGCCATAAGCTCCTGACTCGCGCGGGGTTTATCAAAAAAGTCGCGCCTGGAATATACACATTGGCTCCGTTAGCTGTTAGAGCAATTCGAAACATCGAAGCAATTGTTCGCGAAGAGTTGACGGCGATCGGGTATGACGAAGTTTTTATGCCTATGGTGCAGCCAGCGGAGCTTTGGCAAGAGACGAATCGTTGGTCGGAAATGGGCGATCTTTTGCTAAAGTTCAAGAACAGAAATGGTCACAGCTTTTGTCTTGGCGGTACACACGAAGAAGTTATTACAGATTTAATAAGAAAAGATATTCAGAGTTATCGAAACCTACCTGTTCATCTCTTTCAGATTCAAACAAAATACCGTGATGAAATTCGGCCTCGTTTTGGTTTGATGAGGGGGCGAGAGTTCATAATGAAGGACGCCTACAGTTTTCACGCAGATGAAAAGGGAGCCATCGGTGCGTATGAAAAAATGTACGGAGCCTATCAAAAGATCTTCGATCGTTTAGGCCTGGAATATCGAATCGTTAGCGCAGACGCGGGCTCTATTGGCGGCAGTCGCACGCATGAATTTCAACTCCTTGCGGATGCTGGTGAAGATCAAATTATGGTGTCTGATCAGGTAGATTTTGCCGCCAACGTTGAGATTGCTCCGCTTCTAAGGAGTCACCGTGAAGGCGCTATTGGTGAAGACGTTATTAACAGCGAAGCAAAATCGTGGCTCAGTGAAAACGCCAATAAAAAACCTGAGAAATTTTCAACGCCAGGACTGCGAACTATAGAGGAGTTAGCGCGGTCCCTTAATTTGATGCCCAAAGATTTAATAAAAACTCTTTTTGTTAAAGGCCCCAGCGAAAAGTTTGCCTGCATCTTGTTGAGGGGGGATCACGAACTCAATTTGATTAAGCTTAAATCGCAACTAAATTGGCAAGAAGATCCTCAGCTCGCAACGGCCGAAGAAGTGAAAGCTTTGAGCGGCGCATTGCCGGGCAGTTGTGGCCCCGTCGGCTTGAATATATCTGTTTATGCGGACTATTCGGTAGAGCCGATGAACGACTACGTGGTTGGGGCCAATGAAGATGACTACCACCTAAAGAGTGTTAGTCACTTGCGAGGCGATTTTGCCGTCGCCGAATTTCTTGATTTAAGGAATGCTGTCGATGGCGATATATGCCCTTCTGGCGGCAGTTACAAATCTCTTCGAGGCATCGAAGTCGGACACGTATTTTATTTAGGAACCAAGTACTCAAAAGCCATGAATGCAGTCTTTTTGTCTAAAGAAGGTCAATCTCATCCTCTTGAAATGGGTTGTTACGGCATTGGGGTGACACGCACTTTGCAAGCAAGTGTCGAGCAAAACTTTGATGCCGACGGGATTTTGTGGCCCTTCCCTGTGGCGCCCTACAAACTGCACGTTTGTTTGCTCGATCCCTCTGATGAGGAACTTCGAAGATGGACACTCGAGTCTGTTTCAAAAATTGAAGCTCAAGGGTTCACCGTACTTGTCGACGACAGAGACGAGCGACCCGGAGTCAAATTCAAAGATGCCGACCTAATAGGGATGCCGCTCAGGCTCACTGTGGGTAAAAAAGGATTTACCAATGGCGAAGTAGAGCTCGTAGACCGGGTCACCAAAACCAAGACAATTTTGAAAATTGATGAAGCTGTTGAATCTGTTCTCGGAGAACTCGAAGACCTTAAACAAAATCCTCGTAGAGGTCGCACGAAACGAGTTTAGGTCGATCGATAACTTTTTAGATGCGGGAAGTTTCTTTTGCCGGTATCTAAATTTTTACGAGAAATTGAAGGGATGGTAGTGAGTACCTTTAGTGAACTGAAGAATCCTATTGTTTTAGCACTCGACGTGTCAGAGGTTGGGCTGGCGCAGAGGCTGTTCCAGCAGCTCGCAGATTCTGTTGGGTGTGTAAAGATCGGACCTCGTCTTTTAATGACACTCGAAAAAGAGCTTATTAAAGATTGGGCGACTCAAGTGCCCTTATTTTTCGACTGCAAGTATTTCGATATTCCTTCGACAACCGTAGAGTCGGTACGAGCAGCTTTTGAGGCTGGGGCGACGTGGGTGACAGTGCATGCTGCAAACAATGAGATGACGCTTGAGGCGCTAAATACACTCGAGAAAGAAATCCAAGTTTCAAAACCATTTGCAAAAATTCTTGGCGTAACCGTTTTGACAAGTTTTTCAGAAAAGGACCTCCACGACACGGGGATTCGAGCGGGCGTGGGCGAGCAAGTTTCTGCATTGTCGCGGCGCTGGCTTCATTTTGGCCTCTCCGGTTTAGTCTGCTCGGCCCATGAAGTTAAGAGCATTAAGTCCCTGAGTAGAGATGCGTTTCTCGTAACACCTGGTATCCGCTGGGTCGGCAGTGCTGGCGATCAATCGCGTGGAAACTCTGCACGTTCCACACCACGCACGAGTTCGAGCGGAGGTAGCGATCAGCGTCGCACAAGCACTCCACTTGAAGCTTTGAAAAATGGATCTGACGCATTGGTGATTGGTCGGGCAATTATCGAAGCCAGTGAGCCCACCGAGACGCTTCGTGAGATTTTGGCTAGCTTGGATAATTGAGCCTTACAGGGTAAATGAGCCTTTAGGATAAATGAGCCTACAAATTAAAGACTAGGACTGGACAACCAAACTTATGAATGGACGAGCAAAAAGAAACAGATCAGAAAAAAACACCCAGCGGCCAGAGCGAGCTTCGAAAAAGGATAGCTTAAGACCCGCTAAGCCCGGTAGAGGTGCAAACGGTAAACGCTCTCACGCCGCGGGTTTTGCTCAAGGCCAAGGCTCACTGAAAAGCCCGGGTAGGGGGCCAGCCTCGAAAGAATTTGGTGCAAAAGAATCTTCCCGAGGCTCACGAGGACGTTCGGGCCTTCTGGCGCAACATGATCGCATTGCCGTGGGCTGGCATGCCTCGCTTGAGGCCGTGAAGGCACATCCTGATTGGGTGCAAGCTGTTTACGTAACGGGAGCTCAGTTTCATGAGCCGCAGTTTGTAAGGGCGTTTAAGGACGCCCTAGGGGTACGTTTTGGCGAGGTCGTCAAGCAGGTTCAAGAGACGGTGCTTTCACAATTGGCATCAAGACATCAGAACATTGCCGTTGGGCTTGGTCGGCGTCCGGAGATTTCTATGACGGAGCTTGAAGGTTTCGAGTCTGCCGTTTTATTAGCGCTCGATGAAATTGAAGATCCGCAAAATTTAGGAGCCATACTTCGAACAGCGTGGCTTTTGGGAGCGACGGCGCTGATTATTCCTTCGCACCGTAGTGTGGAATTAACTCCAGTCGTGCACAAAGTGGCCTCCGGCGGAACGGAACACGTTCCCGTGATAACTGTCCAGTCGCTGTTAGCTTTTGTCCAACAAATGAGAGAAGCCGGGTACTGGATTCTCGGACTTGAAGGAGATTCCAAAACAGAGCTTTGGCAAATGGATCTACCTCGTAAAGTTATTTGGGTTGTCGGATCAGAAAGTAGCGGTATGAGAAAGCCGGTAGCAAAGGCCTGCGACGAGCTCGTCAAGATCCCACAGAAGGTTGGGCACCACAGTTTAAACGCCTCAGTCGCTTGTGCCGTAGCGCTGGCAGAAACCCAGAGACAGCACCGAGTTAAGCTGAGTATTTAATTTTGCGCGGCAATTGGCTCTGTGGTGAATTCGTTGACTCTGTGCTGGACTCCAAGTAGAAAATCGAACTTCGGTCTAAAGAGATAAATGCTGGCTTAGCTCAATTGGCAGAGCAGCTGATTTGTAATCAGCAGGTTGCGGGTTCGAGTCCCATAGCCAGCTCCATTTTTTTCTGGAGAGATGCCCGAGTGGCCAAAGGGAGCAGACTGTAAATCTGCCGGCTTATGCCTACGAAGGTTCGAATCCTTCTCTCTCCACCACTTCGTCCTGAAAGTGTGTTTTAAAATTTAAAACCATCGACTCAGATGCTATTTTCCGAAATGCCTACCTTCCCATCCTGGTCAGCTGACGGCATTTCGTGGTTTTGCAATGGATATCTCTGAAAGATTTCTTTCCATATTGCTGCGTTTTCTTTCAGGGAATGACTGTTCAGCCATCCTGGCTTCACTGACGTCATTCCCTAGTTTGAAACGCCTGTCCTCCCATCCTGGTCGGATGACGCCATTTCGCAATCTGCAAAGCTCGGGAATGTGCCACTTTGCTTCAATTTTTATCAGTGTTGCACCTATCCATAAAAATGATGCTTAAAGGAATTTCTAATTTACCAAGGAATAACTGTTGTATGCGTTTGATTTCGCGATTAACATGGGTCGCTTCGTGGGCGGGAGTAGCTCAATTGGTAGAGCATCAGCCTTCCAAGCTGAGGGTTGCGGGTTCGAGCCTCGTCTCCCGCTCCAATTTTGGTGCTCCAAATTTTGGGCCCACGTAGCTCAGGGGTAGAGCACACCCTTGGTAAGGGTGAGGTCACGGGTTCAAATCTCGTCGTGGGCTCCAGCTTAAAATTTAGTGGCCCAAGATGGAAGCCCGGGATTGAAATTGGTTAGTTAGTACAATTAAAAATGTGCATAAGAATTGAAGCGCATTCTGAACTTTGAAGTGAGAAAGAATGCCTGAGTAAAATAGGAACGTAGACTTAGGAGGACAAGGAAATGGCAAAAGAGAAATTTGATCGAAGCTTACCCCATTGTAACATAGGTACAATCGGACACGTGGATCATGGTAAGACAACGCTAACTGCAGCAATCACAAAGGTGCTTGCAGAGGCTGGTGGTGCAACTGCGATGGCGTACGATCAGATTGACAAGGCACCAGAAGAAAAAGCTCGTGGAATTACGATTTCAACTTCGCACGTTGAATACAGAACTAAAAATCGCCACTATGCTCACGTCGATTGCCCGGGTCACGCTGACTACGTTAAAAACATGATTACTGGTGCTGCGCAGATGGACGGCGGAATTCTGGTTGTTTCTGCGGCCGATGGTCCAATGCCTCAAACTCGCGAGCACATTCTTTTGGCTCGTCAGGTTGGTGTTCCTGCCATTTGTGTTTTTATGAATAAAGTCGACATGGTCGACGACGCTGAACTTTTGGATCTTGTTGAGTTAGAGGTTCGCGAACTTCTTAGCAAATACGAATTCCCAGGCGACGACATTCCCATCATCCGTGGTTCAGCCTTAAAGGCACTTGAAGGCGACAGTTCAGAAATTGGCTCTGCTTCAATATTGAAATTGATGGAAGCTGTAGATGCTTATATCCCCCAGCCGGCTCGTGCGACGGATAAGCCCTTCCTTATGCCAATTGAAGATGTTTTCTCTATTCAGGGTCGAGGAACAGTGGTAACCGGACGTGTTGAGCGTGGTATTATCAAAGTTAACTCAGAAGTAGAAATTGTCGGCCTAAGACCAACTACTAAAACGACAGTTACTGGCGTTGAGATGTTCCGTAAACTTCTTGATCAAGGTGAGGCTGGCGACAACGTGGGTTGTCTACTTCGTGGAACTAAGAAAGAAGATGTTGAGCGCGGACAAGTATTAGCTCAACCCGGCACAATCACACCGCACAAGAGGTTTAAGGCAGAAGCCTATATTCTTACAAAAGAAGAGGGTGGGCGGCACACGCCATTTTTTAATGGTTACCGGCCTCAGTTTTACTTCAGAACAACAGACGTCACAGGCGTTGTAACTTTAAAGCAGGGAACTGAGATGGTTATGCCTGGTGACAGAACCGAGATGGATGTTGAGTTGATTGCTCCAATTGCTATGGAAAAAGAGCTACGATTCGCAATCCGCGAAGGTGGAAGAACTGTTGGAGCAGGTGTTGTTACTGAGATTATCGAGTAATTTTTGACAGATATTTTTCTGAAAAAGGGCTTCCAGTGTGGAGGCCCTTTTGTGCGTAAAGCCTTTTTAGGGCAGTAGCTCCAATTGGTAGAGCAACGGACTCCAAATCCGTTTGTTGTGGGTTCGAATCCCTCCTGCCCTGCCAAATTATAGAGGATGGTATGGAAGAGAATAATCAGAAAGCGATAACCATAAGTTTGGCTCTTTTCTCAATTATGGTGGCGTACACAGTGTTTTCGTTGCTTCAAACAGCTGCCGGAACATTTGGCGTCGTAGCAAGATGGCTCTCGAATGACTTCGTGCGCCATGGCATTCCAGTGGTTGCGGGTTTGAGCATGTTCGCGGGGCTATATCTCCGCAAGGGCTTTCAAACATGGGCAGAAGAAGTTGTTGTTGAGGTGAAAAAGGTAGTTTGGCCGTCGCGAAGAGACACTGTGGCTATGACGGTAGCAGTTTGTATCATGGTAATTATTTCAGGAGTCATTTTAGGTATTTTTGACTTTGTATCTGGGCAATTTATCAACTATATGTTGTCGCTTTAGCAAATTTTCTGAGGGCAGTATCTCGTGGAAAAGAAATGGTATATCGTCAACACTCTTTCTGGGTGTGAATCAAAAGCCAAGGCAGGCCTTGAAGAAAAAATCCGTCAAACTTCTATGGGCGATTTTTTCGGACAAATTCTAGTGCCTTCTGAGAATGTGGTTCAGCTCGTGAAGGGGCAGAAGAAGATGACGTCTCGGAAGTTCTTTCCGGGATACATTTTTGTCGAAATGTTTCTAAATGATGAAACGTGGCATATGGTGCGTTCCGTAAATAAGGTGACGGGCTTCATTGGCGGAGATCGGACGCGTCCGACCCCAGTTCCTCCGCATGAAGTGGAACGAATTACTAAGCAGATGGAAGTTGGCGCTGAACGACCACGCCCTAAGGTGAATTTCTCTGAGGGTGAAAACGTGAGAGTGATTGATGGACCTTTCAGCAACTTCAATGGAACGGTTGAAGAGCTTAATCTAGAAAAAGGAAAAGTTAAGGTGTTGGTTTCTATTTTTGGAAGACCTACGCCAGTTGAATTAGATTTCGTACAGGTTGAAAAAAGCTAGTTTAGTTTTTGAAGACTTCGTCGGAATTATTGACCCATGAAATGAGGAGCGGGTATGGCTAAAAAAGTAACGGGCTACATCAAGCTTCAGATACCGGCAGGGAAGGCAAATCCAGCGCCTCCCGTTGGACCGGCGCTCGGTCAGCATGGGGTAAACATTATGGAGTTCTGTAAGCAGTTCAATGCAAGAACCCAAAAGTCAGGAGACACCGTAATCCCTGTGATTATTACGGTGTACCAGGACCGATCGTTTACCTTCGTGACAAAGACGCCTCCAGTATCTGTGCTGCTTAAACAGGAAATGAAGATACAGAGCGGATCTAAAATGCCTCAGAAGGACAAGATCGGTAAGGTTTCCAAAGCAATAATTAACAAGATTGCCGAAGTGAAAATGCCCGATCTCAATTGCCACACGGTAGAAGCAGCGGCTCGCCAAGTGGAAGGTACGGCCAAGTCTATGGGACTTGAAATCGCCGATTGAGAAAAGGAGTAAGAAATGCCTACAGGAAAAAGATATAAAGCTGCTGTATCAACAATTGATCGGCAAAAAAAATATGACCCAGCTGATGGGTTGAAACTGGCTATCGAATCGGCGCTGGCCAAATTCGATGAGAGCATCGATGTTGCGTTCAACTTGGGAGTTGACCCTAAGCAGTCAGACCAACAGGTTCGCGGAGCGGTTTCTCTTCCAAATGGCCTAGGGAAGACAGTGCGTGTGCTTGTGTTTGCCAAGGGTCCAAAAGAGAACGAAGCAAAAGAGGCGGGAGCTGATTTTGTTGGAGCCGACGATTTGATTGAAAAGATTCAAGGTGGTTGGCTGGATTTTGATAAAGTTATTTCAACGCCTGATATGATGGCGACTGTTTCTATGAAGGTAGCCAAAATACTTGGGCCCCGCGGACTCATGCCGAATCCTAAATTGGGCACCGTCACTTTTGACGTCGGTCAGGCCGTTTCAGCAGAAAAGAAGGGAAAACTTTCCTTCCGAGTAGATAAGTTTGGGAACCTTCATGCCACAATCGGAAGAAAGACCATGGGATATGACAAGTTACATGCTAACTTCATGACTCTTCTTAATGCGGTTGTGAAAGCAAAGCCGAGCACCAGCAAGGGTATTTACCTTCGTGGACTCACAGTGGCCTCCACTATGGGACCTGGTGTTCGATTGGATCCAAGTAAAGCTTCGGCTTTAGTTGGATAAAACTGGTAAAGGTAGTTTATTGAAAATAGTTAAGAGCCATCTTAGAAGCTCGGCGGCCACAGAGCGAGGAGCAATCGCCCGAAAAGTGCGATCCGGTGCTTTTCAGGCAGAGAGCGATAAAGCAATTAAGGGCCTAGAGTTTTTAGTGGTGGACTCAAATAGAAATATCGCGGTCGGAGACAGAAGGTGCGTAGTGCTTAAGTACACCGGGGAGAGTATCTCTCAGGGTGTGGCCTTCCGAGACGGGCAGAAATCTTCAGATATCCTGAGGGTGGCCATGCCGACTCCGCGACTTTTAGAAAGGAGGAATTGATTGAACAAAGCCGAAAAAACAGAACAAATCAGCGGCTTGTCCGAGAAGTTCTCCAAGGCTAAAGCGGCATTCCTTATTGATTTTAAAGGAATGAACGTCGAGCAGGTCACAAATCTTCGTAAGAAGTTGCGATCTGTAGATTCTGAAATGAAGGTTGTTCGTAATACGCTTGCAAGGCTAGCGCTCAACGACCATCCGGGAATCAAAACAGCCTTAGAGGATTCTTTTGTTGGCACAAATGCAGTGGTCTTTGCTTATGGCGAAGCCAATGAGCCCGCAAAAACTCTCGCTGACTTTGCAAGCGACGTTGAGCACTTGCAACTTAAGTCGGGTTACATGGACGGAGCTAAGCTGACAGGTGAAGGCGTTAAGCAATTAGCGGCACTTCCAGGCAAAGATGTTCTGCGTGCACAATTGCTTGGGCTGTTTCAAGCTCCATCGCAAAAGTTTGTACGACAGTTGGCATCTGCTCCAGAGAGCTTTGCTCGATTGTTGGCAGCGTATCGAGACTCCAAAGGAGCTTGAGATCGTGGGCAAATGGTCTTTGCTGAAACAAAGGCCAATGAAGTTTAAAGAAGAAGTTTGTTAGTTAATTTAAATCGGAGGATAAAAATGTCTCTTAACCAAGAACAAGTCGTTGATTACCTTTCAAGTATGCCAGTTATCGAACTTGCTAATTTGATCAAAACTCTAGAAGAAAAGTGGGGCGTGAGTGCAGCGGCTCCTGTAGCTGTGGCCGCAGCTGGTGGCGCAGTCGGTGCACCTGTTGAAGAAAAGACAGAGTTCAATGTTGTTCTAGCAGATGCTGGAGCCAACAAGATCAATGTTATTAAAGAAGTTCGCGCTCTTACTGGACTCGGCCTAAAGGAAGCAAAAGATCTTGTGGAAGCTGCTCCTAAGGCTGTTAAAGAAGGAGTCGCTAAGGACGAAGCTGAAAAGATCAAAAAAGCTCTTGAAGCTGCTGGAGCTAAAGTCGAAATCAAGTAGGCTGTGCTCGAATTATAAGCCTGGTTAGAAAGGGGATCTTAGAGGTCCCCAATTTAATTTTCATGACATTTTAAGGAGAGTGAATGTCGACCCCTCTGACCGCCTCGAATCTTCGTTTTCGCCAAAACTTCGCTAAAAACAAGCAAGTGTTAAGCATTCCTAACCTCATAGAGCTGCAAAAGCGCTCTTATGAAGAGTTTCTTCAAAAGGATGTAGATCCAGACCGTAGATCCGATCTGGGGCTGCAAGGCGTTTTTAAATCGGTATTTCCGATATCTAATTTCAACGGGACCTGCAGCTTAGAGTTTGTAGGCTACGTGCTAGAGCCGCCCAAGTATGATGTTGATGAATGTCGCCAAAGAGGAATGACTTTCGCCGCTCCTATTAAAGTGACCCTTCGACTCATCGTATTTGACGTTGATGAACATACAGAAGCAAAAAGCATTCGCGATGTAAAAGAGCAAGAGATCTATCTCGGAGAAATTCCTCTTATGACGACCAATGGTTCGTTCATAATCAATGGAACTGAGCGGGTTGTCGTTAGTCAACTTCATCGCTCGCCGGGGGTCTTCTTTGATCACGATCAAGGTAAAACCCACGCAGGCGGAAAGCTACTCTATGCAGCCAGAGTGATTCCTTACCGAGGTTCTTGGTTGGATCTTGAATTTGACCAAAAAGATCTTTTACACGTTAGAATCGATCGAAGGCGTAAATTTCCGGCGACAATTCTCCTCAAATCGCTAGGTTACTCTGCGGAGCAGCTGCTTGAGTACTTTTACGATTTGGACAAAGTAACCTTAGAAAAGAACGGAAAAGTTCGCCGCGAACTTTTTATCGAAAGAATGGTAGGGCAGAAGGCCCTAGCAGATATAGTAGATCCGGCTAGCGGCGAAGTTATCGTAAAGCAGGGTCGACGTATCACCCGTGCTGTAGTTAAGAAGATTCAGAGTATTGATCTAAAAGAGATCGAGATTACCGAAGCAGATCTTGTTGGTAAAGTCACCGGCAGCGCCGTAATCGACAAAAAAACAGGCGAAGTGATCGCTGAGGCCAATGAAGATATCACACTTGATATGATCGAGAAGATCAGGCTCTCTGGGATCAAAGAACTTAGAGTTATCTTTTTTGATGGCTTGGCCGTTGGACCGTACCTCAGGAACACTCTGCTTGTTGATAAAGTAAACAACAAAGAAGAATCATTGGTTGAAATTTATAAGCGCCTTCGTCCAGGCGAGCCGCCAACTCCCGAGGCTGCGCAGGAATACTTTCGGCGCTTATTCTTTGATCCTGAAACCTATGACCTTAGCGAAGTAGGTAGGCTTAAAATTAATCATCGCTTTGGTATAACGCTAGAAGAGTGTCCTCTCACTCACAGGACTCTGACAGAGAAAGATATTCTCAGTGTTGTTAAGACGCTTATTGACCTTAAAAACGGTCGGGGACAAGTCGATGATATCGATCATTTGGGTAACAGGCGAATTCGAAGCGTCGGCGAGCTTTTAGAAAACCAATACCGCATAGGTTTGGTGCGAATGGAGCGAGCGATTCGCGAGAGAATGAGCATACAAGATATCGAAACGATGATGCCACATGATCTTGTGAACGCGAAGCCCGTCAACGCCGTTGTGAAAGAGTTTTTCGGATCCAGTCAGCTTTCACAGTTTATGGACCAAACGAATCCTCTTTCAGAAATCACCCACAAAAGACGTCTTTCAGCTTTGGGACCGGGTGGATTGACCAGAGATAGAGCGGGCTTTGAGGTTCGTGACGTACATCCAACTCACTACGGTCGTATCTGTCCGATTGAAACTCCAGAAGGTCCGAACATTGGTTTGATTGCGTCACTAGCGACTTATGCGCGCATTAACCAGTACGGTTTTATCGAGACGCCTTATCGCCGAGTTGAGAACGGATCAGTATCCCGGGACATTAACTATTTGTCGGCTCTAGAAGAGCAAGGCCACGTTATTGCGCAAGCCGAGAAAGTTGACCAGTTTGAAGATGCGGACTCCGCCGATGTATTTAACGTTCGAGTGGACGGAGAATATGAAACTGTTGAGAAGAATCGCGTAACTCTCATGGACGTTTCTCCAAGTCAGCTAGTATCTATTGCGGCTTCTTTGATTCCGTTTCTTGAGCACGATGACGCTAACCGAGCCTTGATGGGTTCAAACATGCAACGCCAGGCGGTGCCTCTTTTGAGAAACCGAGCTCCTCTGGTTGGTACCGGCGTTGAGCGACTTGTAGCCAGAGATTCTGGTACGAGCGTCGTGGCCTCCCACGATGGTATCGTCGAAGAACTAGATGCTGCTCGTATTGTCGTGCGAAGATTTGCAAAAGGTGGTGGTCTAGGGGCTAACGTTGATATTTACAATTTAACCAAATATCAGCGAACTAATCAGAATACTTGTTTTAATCAAAAGCCAATAGTCAGGCACAATGATGTTGTCAAAGCGGGCGATATCATCGCTGACGGGCCGGCTACGGAGCTCGGCGAATTGGCGCTAGGTCAAAACGTGCTTGTCGCCTTTATGCCTTGGATGGGCTATAACTTCGAAGACTCTATTTTGATATCTGAAAAGTTGATTAAAGAAGACACATTTACCTCTATACACATTGAAGAATTTGAATGTATTGCTCGAGATACGAAGCTAGGTAAAGAAGAGATCTCTCGTGATATTGCTAATGTCGGCGAAGAGGCTCTTAAAGATCTCGATTCCAGCGGTATTGTAAGAATCGGTGCCGAGGTAAAACCTGGCGACATTCTTGTTGGTAAAGTGACACCAAAAGGCGAGACGCAACTTTCTCCAGAAGAAAAACTTTTAAGAGCTATCTTTGGAGAAAAGGCAGGCGATGTGAGAGACACTTCACTTCGTGTTCCGTCGGGCGTTTATGGAACCATTATAGATGCGCAGGTTTATAGCCGAGAAGGTCCGGGCAAAGACGAACGTTTGAAAGCAATTATCGAGAGCAAAAAGAAGAAGCTCGAGAAAGACTTTGCTGTCGAACAAAACGTTATAAAAAACAACGCTCTTGATAAACTTAAGGAAATTCTGGTCGGGAAAAATACGACTGGTATACTTTTAAGTGAAGACGGGACCGAGAAACTTCTCAGTAAAGGGCAGGCGATTACTGGCGAGGACTTAGAAGCTGTACCATTTGAGCTTTTAAGTTATGTACCGTTAGAGCCTGACCTAGAATACCAAGTTACCCGCATTGCCGAGGGCGCTCGCAATCAATTAGAAGCCATACGCATGGTATTTAACGAAAAGATTGAGCGTCTCAATAAGGGTGACGAGTTACCTCCGGGTGTTATCAAGATGGTGAAAGTTTATATCGCCATTAAGAGAAAGCTTCAGGTCGGAGATAAGTTTGCAGGACGCCACGGAAACAAGGGCGTGATCTCAAAGATTATGGCCGAGGAGGATATGCCATATTTAGCGGACGGCACGCCCGTGGATATGGTACTAAACCCCCTAGGTGTTCCTTCTCGAATGAACATCGGTCAGATTTTGGAAACCCATCTAGGCTGGGCGGCACGTCACCTTGGCAAGCAAATCGAAGAATATTTAAAAGCGAATGATTTTACTCAGGCTAAGCAGACATTGAAGTCGATCTTTGATGACTCAGACTTGCAGGGTAAGATTTCCGAGATGGATGCTGAGAGCTTTAAAAGGTTTAAGACATCCATCAAAGACGGAGTACATCTGGCAACCCCTGTTTTTGACGGGGCAGAAGAAGCAGAGATAAAGGGGCTTCTTGAAAAAGCTGGGCTTCCAAAGCGCGGACAGACAATTCTCTTTGACGGAAGAACAGGGGAGACGTTTGAAAACCCTGTTACAGTTGGAGTGATGTACATGTTGAAACTTCACCACTTGGTGGAAGAAAAAATTCATGCGCGATCGATTGGACCTTACTCGCTTGTTTCTCAGCAGCCTCTGGGTGGTAAAGCTCAGTTCGGTGGTCAGAGATTGGGAGAGATGGAAGTTTGGGCCATCGAAGCCTATGGTGCGGCTTATTCACTTCAAGAATTCCTCACCGTCAAATCAGATGACGTTGCAGGTAGAACGAGAATGTATGAGAGCATCGTAAGGGGTGATTATGTATTAGAGCCAGGACTGCCGGAGTCGTTTAACGTTCTAGTAAAAGAACTCCAAAGCTTGGCGCTGAATGTGGAGATGATTGAGTCAGATATTCTGACTGAAGCTCCGCGGATGCTTGAGCAGTAGCGGTATAAAGGGCCTTGATCATTTGTGGTTAAGGCCTTCAGTAAGTGTGCTTAGCGTTTTTAAAAGGAATTGAGTACGAAATAGGAGATTTAAGTTGAAAGACCTTCTTAATTTTTTTGATAAGCCAAAGGATCCTCTAGCGTTTAATTCGGTAAGGATTTCCTTGGCTTCACCTGAAATGATCAGAAAATGGTCGCACGGCGAAGTGAAGAAGCCTGAGACAATCAATTATCGGACGTTTAAACCTGAGCGTGATGGTTTGTTTTGTGCAAAGATTTTTGGGCCAATTAAAGACTACGAGTGTCTTTGCGGCAAATACAAGAGAATGAAATATCGTGGTGTTGTTTGTGAAAAGTGCGGAGTAGAGGTAACGCAGTCAAAAGTTCGCCGAGAGCGCATGGGCCATATTGAGCTAGCAACACCTGTAGCTCACATTTGGTTTTTGAGATCGCTACCGAGCAGAATTGGTAACCTTCTCAATCTCACTTTGAAAGACGTAGAGAGAATTCTCTACTGTGAGGCTTACGTCGTAGTTGATCCAGTAGAAACGGCTCTTCAAGAGGGGCAGGTTCTGACTGAAGAGGCGTACGAACAAGCGCTCAGCGAATATGGTCCGAACTTCAAATCAGAAATGGGCGGAGACGCGATCAGAGAACTACTCAGAAAAGTGGATCCAGAATACCTTTCGCGTAAGCTTCGTTTAGAGATTAAACAAACTAATTCGGAAGCCCAGATTAAAAAACTGACAAAGCGACTGAAAGTCGTCGAGGCATTTAGAAATTCGATCAACAAGCCCGAGTGGATGATGCTTGATGTGATTCCCGTCATCCCACCTGACTTGCGACCACTTGTGCCTTTGGACGGCGGACGATTTGCGACCTCCGATCTTAACGATCTTTATCGACGCGTAATTAACCGAAATAACCGTTTAAAGAAGCTCCAAGAGCTAAGTGCTCCAAGTATCATTATTCGAAACGAAAAGCGTATGCTTCAGGAGTCGGTGGATGCTCTTTTTGATAATGGACGAAGGGGTAAAACGTTTACCGGTCCAAATAAACGTCCGCTACGCTCTTTGAGTGATATGCTGAAGGGCAAACATGGGCGCTTTAGACAGAACCTTCTTGGTAAGCGTGTGGACTACTCTGGTCGTTCGGTTATTGTCGTAGGGCCTACATTAAAGCTCCATCAGTGCGGACTTCCTAAGAAAATGGCACTCGAACTCTTTAAGCCTTTTGTTTACAATAAATTAGAAGAAAAGGGTTTTGCCTCAACCATCAAGTTCGCGAAGAAAATGGTGGAGATGGAAGAAGTAGAAGTTTGGGACATTCTCTCTGAAGTGGTAAAAGAGCACCCTGTTCTACTTAACCGAGCGCCAACTCTTCATAGACTCGGAATTCAAGCCTTTGAACCGGTGCTACTAGAAGGTAAAGCTATTCAGCTACATCCTCTTGTGTGTCAGGCATTCAACGCGGATTTCGACGGTGACCAGATGGCGGTTCACGTACCTCTTTCGATTGAGGCTCAAGTAGAAGCGCGCGTTCTGATGATGTCTACAAACAACATCTTGAGCCCGGCAAATGGAAGGCCAATTATCAATCCGAGCCAAGACATTGTTTTGGGCATATACTGGATGACTCGTATTCGCCCGGGCGCTCTTGGGACTAATAAGAAATTTTCTAATACAGACGAAATCATATACGCCTATGAAAATGGGCATGTTGATCTTCAGGCAGCAGTTAAATGCAGAATAAAGGGAAAGGTCTACGACACATCTGTTGGGCGAGCTTTGCTTTCAGATATTGTTCCTGATGATGTTCCTTATGATCATGTCAATCAGGTCATGACAAAGAAGCAGATCGCTAATCTTGTGGACATTTCATTCCGACTTGCTGGAGCAAAGGCGACTGTGCTTCTTGCTGATAAAATCATGCAGCTTGGTTTCCGTTATTCAACTAAAGCGGGGATATCCATTTGCATCGATGACATGGTGATACCTGATACCAAAGCGACAATGATTTCAAAGACAGAGACTCAGGTTAAAGAGTTTCAGAGACAATACGATGAAGGTCTTCTTACCGACGGTGAAAGATATAACCGTGTTGTGGACTTATGGGCACAGACGGGTGATCGAGTCGCCAAAGAAATGATGTCGAGAATCGAAAAGCAAACCTTCGAAGTGGCTGGCAAAAAAGAAGAAGGCCCGAGCTTTAACTCCATTTTTATCATGGCTGACTCTGGGGCCCGGGGTTCTGCCGCTCAGATCAGACAGCTCGCTGGTATGCGAGGATTGATGGCAAAACCGTCTGGGGAGATTATAGAGGCTCCGATTACTGCTAACTTTCGAGAGGGACTGTCAGTTCTTCAGTACTTCACCTCGACTCACGGAGCACGAAAAGGTCTTGCGGATACGGCTTTGAAAACGGCTAACTCGGGATACCTTACAAGAAGACTTGTGGACGTTGCTCAAGACAGTATTGTTATTGAGACTGACTGCGGGACATCAGAGGGAATGAAGATATCTGCTCTACTTGAGGGCGGCGAAATTATCCAGCCGTTGGGCGACAGAATTCTTGGTCGCGTGGCTCTACAGGAAGTTCTCGACCCTGTAACCAACGATGTTATCGTTAATGCAAATCAAGAGATCCGAGAAGATCACGTAAGCCGGATTGAAGAAACTGGAATCGAAGAGGTAGAGATTCGATCAGTTCTTACTTGTAATACTCGCGGCGGAGTCTGCATTTATTGTTATGGCCGTGATTTGGCCAGAGGAAACATGGTCAATCTTGGTGAGGCTGTGGGTATTATTGCTGCACAGTCGATCGGAGAGCCTGGCACTCAGTTGACAATGAGAACATTCCACCTTGGTGGTACGGCGACCCGAGCTGTTGAGCAGTCCGTCCATGAGGCCCGCCACGAAGGTACTGTAAAATTCAAAGACATCCATGCTGTTGATAACAAAGATGGCAAGCTAACCGTTATGAATAGAAGCGGCGAAATAGTTGTGATTGATGTCTCTGGCCGAGAAAGGGATCGTTTCAAGATTGTCTATGGAGCGATGATAAATGTTCGAGAGGGCGACACCGTTCAGCGTGGTACTGTCATTGCAGAATGGGATCCGTATGCGAATCCGATCATTTCTGAAGTGTCGGGTCGTATCAACTTCAAGGACATCGAAGAAGGTATCACAATGGTTGAGCAGGTGGATCCCGTATCTGGATTCTCAACTCGCGTGATCACGGAAAGTAAAGATAGCGAAATTAAACCGACCGTATATTTAACAGATGCGGACGGGAACGAAATGAAGCTTCCGGGTCGAGATATTCCAGTTCGTTATATCATACCAGTTGGAGCTCAGTTGCTTGTAGCAGAAGGACAGGAGATCCACGCCGGAGAAGTTCTTGCAAAAATTCAGCGAGAGACAAGTAAAACAAGGGATATCACTGGAGGTCTTCCTAGGGTTGCTGAGTTATTTGAAGCTCGAAAGCCGAAGGAAGCAGCGATTATTACTGAAGACGACGGCTATGTGAGCTTTGGTAAAGACTTAAAGGGCAAACAGAGAGTTATTGTGACTCCAGAGATAGGTGAGTCCAAAGAGTATTTGATTCCAAAAGGCAAGCATATTGCTGTAAGAGAAGGCGAATTTGTAAGAGCTGGTGAGGCTCTTATGGATGGACCAATTAACCCGCACGACATATTAAAGGTGCGTGGGGATGCGGCATTGGCAGCATATCTTGTTAACGAAGTTCAAGAGGTTTACCGACTTCAGGGTGTGTCAATTAACGACAAACATATCGAGATAATCGTTCGGCAAATGCTCCGCCGCGTGAAAATTCTTGATGCGGGCGACACAAGGTTCTTAGTGGGTGAGCAGGTTGAACGGTACGAGTTTGAGCAAGAGAACATTAAAGTGAAAAGAGAGGGAGGCGAAGAGGCTAAAGCTGACCCCCTCCTTCTTGGTATCACCAAGGCGTCTCTTAGCACTGACAGCTGGATTTCAGCGGCCTCGTTCCAGGAAACCACAAAAGTGCTTACAGAAGCTGCTATTCAGTCGCGAACTGACGGACTTAAGGGGCTTAAAGAAAGTATTATTATGGGAAGGCTTGTTCCTGCGGGTACGGGGCTTCCGGCCTACAAGAAGTGGCCAGTTATTGTTGCCGACGGGGAGGACTACCCTCTTCCGATGGCTAAAAGAAATGAAGGATTACCTATTCATCACGGCTAACCCGTTCTTGACGGGAGCCCAATGAGGGTTTAGATTTTCGGACTTTATTGAAGGCAGAGGAGAGATATGCCAACTATTAACCAGTTGATTCGAAGCGAGCGCAAAGTTCAGAAGAATCGGACAAAATCACCGGCTCTGACAAGATGTCCTCAAAGGCGCGGTGTTTGCACTCGCGTTTATACGACGACACCAAAGAAGCCAAACTCCGCTTTGAGAAAAGTTGCGAGGGTGCGATTGTCAAATGGGTACGAGGTGACTTCTTACATTCCTGGTATCGGACATAACCTTCAGGAGCACAGTGTGGTCTTGATACGTGGAGGAAGGGTCAAAGATCTTCCCGGAGTTCGGTATCACATTGTTCGGGGTGTATTAGATACCCAAGGTGTCAATAATAGGATGAATAGCCGCTCCAAGTACGGAACAAAAAAACCGAAGAAATAGTATTAGCGTTTAGGTTTGTTGAGATAGGAAAGAAAGAATATGTCGAGAAGAAAAGGTAATTACAAAAGAGAAGTGATTGCAGACCCGCTTTATGACGATGTTGTAATGGCTAAGTTCATCAACACAGTCATGATAGATGGCAAGAAGAGTCTAGCTCAGACGATTCTTTATTCGGCTCTTGATGAGCTTAAAAACAAGGTGCCGGGTGAGCCGCCGATGACGGTGTTTAAAAAGGCTGTGGAAAATGTGAAGCCAGCGCTTGAGGTTCGATCCAGGCGAGTTGGCGGAGCGACTTATCAGGTGCCTGTCGACGTGAGACCAAGTCGCAGACTCACTCTTGCGATGAGGTGGCTTGTTTTAAATGCACGAGCTCGGGGCGAGAAAACTATGGCACTGCGTTTAGCTTCAGAGTTAGCCGATGCGTATAACAGCAGGGGTAACTCCATTAAGAAGCGCGAAGACGTACACAAAATGGCTGAATCGAATAAGGCGTTTGCTCACTACATGTGGTAGATGAGAAACGACATCTTAGATGTCTGCCAAAGATTGCAAAAAACTCGAAGAACTTAATTACACAAGAAATATAGGCATAATGGCTCATGTCGACGCTGGTAAGACAACGACGACAGAGCGTATGCTTTATTACACCGGTAAAACCCATCGAATCGGCGAGGTAGACGCCGGTGCCGCGACGATGGATTGGATGATCCAGGAGCAAGAGCGCGGCATTACCATCACCGCTGCCGCAACAACTTGCTATTGGAAAAAACACCAAATTAATATTATCGATACGCCCGGGCACGTCGATTTCACGATTGAAGTTGAACGAAGTTTGCGTGTTCTTGATGGGGCCGTGGCTGTTTTTGATGCCGTTAACGGAGTAGAGCCTCAGTCAGAAACGGTCTGGCGGCAGGCGAATAAATATCGTGTGCCCCGCATTGCATTTATCAACAAGATGGACCGCATTGGCGCCAATTTTGAGGCATCAGTGCAGTCGATAATTTCAAAGCTAGGAGCACACGCGCTGCCTATTCAGTGGCCCGTCGGTGCAGAAGATCAGTTTCGCGGGTATGTTGATTTGATCACAATGAAGAAGCACTTGTGGGCATCTGATTTGCCTGACTCCGATATCATCGTTGAAGACCTCATTGGCGACAACGAGTTTCAAGAGAAACGCAATTGTCTTGTAGAAAAGGTTGCTGAAAATGACGACCAACTTCTAGATAAATATTTGGGGGGCGAAGAGATATCTGAGGCCGAATTAAAGACGGCACTTCGTAATGTCACGCTTTCTCAAAAAATCTTTCCTGTACTTTGTGGATCTGCTTATAAAAACAAGGGAGTTCGGGCTGTGCTCGATGCTGTCATTGACTATTTGCCAAGTCCACTCGATGTTCCGCCGATAGTGGGTAAACTTGTTGTCGATGGCGAACTCACAGATAAAGAGGTTGCTGTAAAAACGGACTTCGAAGAAGAGACCGCCGCGCTAGCATTCAAGATAGCAATGGATCAATTTATTGGCGGACTTACATTTGTTCGAGTTTATAGCGGCACGATAGAGGTAGGGCAGACGCTCATGAATGCCAGGCTATCGAAGCGGGAACGGGTTCAAAAGATTGTTCGCCTACATGCAAATTCTCGTGAAGAATTAAAGGAGCTACGGGCTGGCGATATCGGCGCTCTCGTGGGTCTTAAGCTTGTTGGAACGGGCGATACTTTGTGTGATCAGAAGAGGGTATTGGCTCTTGAGAAAATACACTTTCCTGACCCGGTGATTGCTGTGGCTATTGAACCCAAATCTTCTTCCGATCAGGCTAAGCTAACGCAAGCCCTAGAGAGATTGTGTCAAGAGGATCCCTCGCTAAAAACGGGGACGGACTTAGAAACTGGTCAACTTCTCATCTCCGGAATGGGTGAGCTCCATCTTGAAATTATAGTTGATCGTCTCGAAAGAGAGTACAAAACTAAAGTTAACCGAGGAAAACCCCAGGTTTCTTACCGCGAATCCATTTCGACCGAGGCAACTGCAGAGGGCAAATTCGAGCGAGTTATCTCGGGCGAAGCCCAGTTTGGCTACTGCCAGTTAAGAGTCTATCCCCAGGCGCAAGGTGCGGGTTTTAAATTCTCATCAAAGGTAGACCAAAAATCGATTCCCGCCGAGTTTATCCATTCTATCGAAGTGGGAGCCCGTGAAGCCTCTGAAACTGGAGTACTTGCTGGCTATCAGGTTCTCGATTTGGGTGTAGAGCTGCTCGATACAAAATACGATCAAGTGAGTTCGACCCAGGTGGCCTACAAGATTGCGGCATCGATTGCTGTTCGCGAAGCGATGAAGCAGGCGAAACCTCAGCTTCTTGAGCCAATTGTAGCTATTGAGATAACTACGCCCGAGGGATTTATGGGTGCTGTGATTGGCGACTTAAATGGCCGTCGTGGGCGTGTAGAATCAATGGCTCCAAAGGGCGACGTGCAGGTAATTCAGGGGGAGGTTCCGGTGGCAGGGCTCTTTGGTTATGCTACTGACCTGAGATCTTTGACCCAGGGTAGGGCTACTTGCAGCTCAGAAATGAGCCGTTTTGACGTCGTTCCTCCTCGCATAGAAGCAGAAATTCTTTCTCGACTAGGGCGAAAGAGGCCAGAGGGGCACTAGTATGGGCACCCTAGTCAGGCTTCGGAATGACAGATAAGATCAAGAACAAAAATAATCTTTCACCTTTGACAACAAAGAGATTTCTGTAGCATACTCCCGGCCTTGTGCTTGAGAATTTCGGTTTTCTGCGCAGATTCCCTATTATTGATTTTCAAAAAAGGTCGAGCATTGGGAGAGCTGTGTTCGTGCTTAGATGTTCTGAGGCGAACCCGTAGAGTTAATTGGAGTTGGGTGAAATTATGCAAAGCCAGCGAATTCGAATCAGATTGAAAGCCTTCGATCACAAACTTCTCGATCTTTCTACTAAAGAGATTGTCGAGACTGCACGAAGAACGGGAGCGCGCGTTGCCGGGCCGATTCCACTACCTACACGAATCAACCGATACACGGTTTTGCGTTCTCCGCACGTTGATAAAAAATCGCGTGAACAGTTTGAAATTCGAACACATAAAAGAATGTTAGATATACTCGAGCCGACACAACAAACTGTGGATCAGTTGATGAAGCTGGATCTGTCAGCAGGTGTCGACGTAGAAATTAAATTAGGTAGCTAATTGTAAATGCAATTTGGAATTTTGGAGATAGAGAATGAGCGAACAAAATGAGGAAGTAACCACCGACTCGGATCCTACCGGAGCCGCTGAGTCTGCCGGACTCAAGCTCCCTGGGCTTTTTGCTACGAAAGTAGGAATGACAACGGTCTACACTGAAAATGGCGACAGTGTGCCTGTCACTGTTTTGAAAGTGGGCGACTGGCGAGTCACTCAGGTTATTAAATCCGCAGATAGAGGCTACTCAGCCATTCAAATCGGCAGCGGGATAAAAAAGGCAAAAAATGCGTCTAAAGCTGAAACCAAGGCCTTCGGTGCTGCGGGATTTGAAAGTGGTGCCCAAAAAGTTGGCGAGATTCGCGTAGAGTCCGATCTTGAAGCGTCCGTTGGTCAGGCAGTTGATATCCATAGCTTCACAAAGGGTGACAAAGTAAAAGTCACCGGCAAATCCAAGGGTTGCGGTTTTTCTGGTGTTGTGAAGCGGTACAAGTTTGCTGGCGGTCCAGCATCTCACGGTTCACATTTTCATCGTCAGCCCGGATCAAGCGGAAACAGAACTTGGCCAGGTCGTGTTTTGCCCGGAAAACGTTTTCCAGGTCAGTACGGCAACAAGAATATTACAGTTCGCGGCCTTAAGGTTATTGAAATTCTTCCTGAGGAAAGTGTGATTTTAGTAAAAGGCTCTGTGCCTGGCGCTATGAACACATTGCTTCGGGTTGAAAAGATTTAGTGGAGTAACGGACACATGGCAAAAGCTAAAGTTTATTCTTGGGATAAAAGTGAAGTTGGGTCGGTTGAGCTCAATGATGCTATCTATGGTGCACCTGTTCGTAAGGACATTCTCCACGAAGTTGTTAGGTGGCAGTTAGCTAGTCGTCGTCAAGGGACTCACAAGGTAAAGACGCGGGCATTTGTAAGCGGCGGTGGTAAAAAACCATTTAAGCAAAAGGGTACGGGTAATGCCCGTCAAGGTTCCACGAGATCGCCCCTTAATCCTGGCGGCGCAGTTCTTTTTGGGCCTCAACCACGCGATTATTCTTATGTTCTTCCGAAGAAAGTCAAAAAAATTGGGCTTCGCTCCGCTCTTTCTTATTTAAATGGTGAAGGTCGGCTTTACGTAGTCGACAGTATTCAGAGCAACGGCAAGACTAGCGAGTTCAACAGCAAGCTCAAAGGCTTTGGGTTAGTTAAGGCTGTCGTTGTAGATAAAGCAGAGGAGGCAATGGTTAAGCGTGCAAGTCGCAACCTGAAAGCCTACAGATATCTAAGTGTTGAAGGGCTAAATGTTTACGATCTTTTAAAATACGATGCTGTTGTTATCAACAAGCAGAGCTTAGATAAGATCGAAGAGAGATTGGGATAAAGATATGTACGAGTTGATCAAGAGACCAATTGTAACTGAGAAAAATACAATTCATCAGGCAGCTGGCGTGTACGCGTTTGAAGTTGAGTCGTCTGCAGATAAGCTGCAGATCAAAACGGCGGTAGAAAAGGCGTTCAACGTAAAAGTCAGCTCTGTCCGTACACTAGTATGTCGTGATCGAGCGCGAAAGCGAGCCACGTTAAAGAATGCGGGCCGTGCTCGCTATTGGAAGAAGGCTCTTGTGCAACTCAAACCCGGACATAAAATCTCTATTTTTGAGGGAGCATAGGAATGGCAATCAAAGTTTATAGACCATACACATCTAGCCGGCGCCACATGACCGGACATTCCTTTGAGGAAATCACAAAAAGTTTTCCCGAAAAGTCACTCTTGCAGCCACTTCCCAGAAAAGGTGCAAGAAATAACCACGGACAGATCACTATACGAAGCCAAGGTGGTGGTCATAAACGTAAGTATCGTTTAGTGGATTTTAAGAGAACAAAACTGGAAGTGCCTGCGAAGGTTGCGGCGATCGAATATGATCCCAATAGGTCCGCTCGTATTGCTCTTCTGTTTTATGCAGACGGTGAGAAGGCTTATATACTGGCACCAGTAGGACTTAATGTCGGCGATCAAATAGTCTCTAGCGACACAGCGGATATTAAGCCGGGCAACAGTCTCAGCTTAAAGGCCATTCCAGTGGGTACGCAAATTCATAACATTGAGTTAAGGCCTGGTAAGGGAGCTCAATTGGTAAGGGGCGCGGGGACAGCTGCTTCTTTAGTTGCAAGAGAAAATGAGTATTGCCTGGTAAAGCTTCCTTCCGGTGAAGTAAGAAAAGTTTTGAGTGTATGTAGGGCAACCATTGGTCAGGTTGGTAACACTGATAATGAGAACATTGAGCTTGGTAAAGCGGGCAGGAATCGCTGGAGAGGCAAAAGGCCTAAAGTTCGCGGTATGGCTATGAACCCGATTGATCACCCACTTGGTGGTGGTGAGGGTCGTGGTAAAGGGCATCACCCGGTTACGCCTTGGGGTCAACCGAGCAAGGGATATAAAACTCGAAATATCAAGCGCACTAACAGCATGATTGTTAAGCGTAGAAAGTAAGGAGTTAGAGAGTGGCAAGGTCGATTAAAAAAGGACCCTTTATTGATGATCACCTTCTTAAGAAGGTTGTGGCAGGACGTGGCGATAAGAAAGTCATCAAAACTTGGTCTCGCCGGTCAACGGTAATTCCCGACATGGTCGGAGTTACTCTTGCTGTTCACAACGGGAAGAAGTTTGTTCCAGTTTATGTGACTGAAAATATGATTGGGCACAAGTTGGGCGAGTTTGCTCCGACAAGAACATTTCATGGGCACGCAGAAAAGAAATCTGCGGCTCCTGTTAAGAAGTGATTGAGGATCGAAAGATGGAAGTGAAAGCAAAACTAAGATTTGCACGTGTTGGGGCACAAAAGGCGAGACTAGTTGCGGATCTGGTCCGTAACAAGAACGTCAATGATGCGCTGAAAATTTTGGCAACAACGCATAAAAAGTCCGCAGTTATGGTTAAGAAGTTGATTGAGTCGGCGGTTGCAAACGCAGTTCAGGGGCAAACTGTAGATCCTGATAGTTTGTTTGTGAAATCGATATCTGTAGATGCTGGTCCAGTCATGAAGCGATACGTACCAAAGGCACAAGGTAGAGCTTCAGAAGTGAGAAAGAAGACAAGCCACATCAATTTGATTTTGGACGAGAGGTAAGAGTGGGACAAAAAGTCAATCCGGTAGGATTTCGTTTAGGTGTAATAAGAACTTGGGACTCTCGATGGTTCTCTAAGGGGCGAGTTTACGCTCAGAATCTTCACGAAGATTTCAGATTGAGATCGTTTGTGAAAAAGCACCTCCGAAATGCGGGTGTCGGCAAAATTGAACTGGAGCGAGCGGCAAACAAGGTTAAAGTCATTATTTCGACAGCTCGACCTGGAGTAGTTATTGGTAAGAAAGGGGCTGGAATTGACGCCTTGAGAGCTGAAGTTCAAAAGCTAACCCCAAATGAAGTTTTCTTAAATATTCAGGAAGTTAGAAAGCCAGATACAGATGCTCAGCTCGCAGCCGAGAGTTTGGCAATGCAGCTTGAAAAGCGTGTTTCGTGGAGAAGAGCTCTTAAAAAGGCCATTCAAGCGGCAATTCGCGGAGGCGTTCGAGGAGTTAAGATTCGAGTGAGTGGGCGTCTAGATGGTGCAGAGATCGCTCGTTCGGAGTGGTACACAGAGAAGAGCGTTCCACTTCACACCTTGCGGGCGGATATCGATTATGGAACCGCAGAAGCGTTAACAACGTACGGACTTATAGGAATTAAGGTGTGGATCTATAAAGGCGATATTATGTCGGCTAAGGAGATCGAGGAGGCGCAACGTGTTAAGTCCTAAGAAGGTCAAATACCGTAAACAGCACCGGCCAAGTGGCGATGGTTTGGCTTATCGTGGAAGCAACGTAGCTTTTGGAGATTTTGCCCTGCAAGCCTCTGAAGCCGGCTGGATTTCAGCTCGGCAAATCGAGGCTAGTCGTATTGCAATCTCCAGATATGTTAAGCGTGGTGGAAAAATTTGGATTCGGATTTTTCCGGATCGATCGATTACTAAGAAGGCTGCTGAGACACGAATGGGAAGCGGTAAGGGAAATCCAGAGTACTGGGTTGCCCCGGTTTTACCAGGCAGAGTCCTCTTTGAAATGAACGGCGTTACTAGAGAGCAGGCAGCTGAGGCGTTTCGCCTAGCGGGTCACAAGCTTCCTATTAAGACAAGGTTTTTGGCGAGGTAATTTATATGAAGTTTTCAGAAGTACAGACTTTGTCTGCAGAAGAGATTAAAAAGAAACTTGAAGAAACTCGAGAAAGTTTTTTTCACGCGCGCATGAAGAACTCCATGGGACAGTTGGGTAACCCGATGGAAGTGCGTTTTTTACGAAAAGATATTGCTAGGCTAAAAACGGCATTAGTACAAAAGCTTTCGAGATAAGTTTAGGTAGGTAAAAAATATGGTAAAGCAAGCGAAGACGGAAGAATCGACGAAATCAAGGGCAGCAAGGCAGGAAGTTGTTGGTGAAGTTGTCAGCGACAAAATGAATAAAACGATCTCAGTAGTTGTGTTTCGTCAGGTGAAGCACGCTAAGTATGGCAAATATATGCGCCGAAGATCTGAGTTCAAAGCCCATGACGAGCAGAACGAAGCTAAAGTTGGTGACAAAGTTTTGATCGTTGAAGCGCGACCTTTGAGTAAAACGAAGCGATGGCGACTAAAAACCATTCTTGAAAAAGCTGTGACTGAAGGAAACTAAGACGATGATACAGATGCAAACACGATTAAAAGTGGCAGACAACTCGGGAGCGAAGGAAGTGATGTGCGTCAAGGTTCTAGGTGGATCTAAGAGACGCTACGCCTCGATTGGGGATATCATCATCGTTTCTGTTAAGGATGCGCTTCCGAATTCGAAGGTTAAAAAGGGCGACGTAGCTAAGGCGGTAGTGGTAAGGTCGATTCAAAAAGTAAGACGGCCCGACGGAAGTTACATCCGTTTTGACGACAACAGCGCAGTATTGATCAAAGGCGATAAAGAGCCAATTGGAACTCGTATTTTTGGGCCCGTTGCAAGAGAGCTAAGAGCAAAACAGTTCATTAAGATTGTTTCGCTAGCTCCTGAAGTAATTTGAGGAGTATCAAGGTGAACCGTTTAGAGGAAAAGTATCGAACAGATGTTATCGGAGAGCTTTCAAGGCAATTCTCTTTTAAGAATCCTATGCAAGTTCCTCGCTTAAATAAGATCGTCGTAAATGTCTGTGTTGGTGAAGCTACTCAAAATTCAAAGCTCATCAATACAACTGTTGAGGAAATTGCTAAGATTACTGGTCAAAAACCAGTAGTCACAAAGGCAAAACAGGCGATTTCGAATTTTAAATTGAGAAAAGGTATGCCCATTGGTTGTTGTGTAACTCTTCGAAACGAACGTATGTGGGCGTTTATGGATAGATTGGTCTCGGTAGCCTTGCCTCGTGTGCGCGACTTTAAAGGGCTTCCCCCAAAAGGCTTTGATGGGCGTGGCAATTACAACATGGGACTTAAAGAACAGATCGTGTTTCCGGAAATTGACTATGACAAAGTTGATAGCGTTCGCGGAATGAATATTACTTTTGGAACATCGGCAAAAACGGATGAAGAAGGCCGGGCCCTTTTGTCGGCTTTAGGTATGCCGTTTAGGAAGTAGGAGAGAGTATGGATACGATAAGTGAATTTTTAACAAGAGTCAGAAATGCTCAGGCAGCCGGGCACCCAAAGGTTGATATTCCCAGCTCGAATATGAGGTCGTCTATCGCTCATATACTAAAGGCTGAAGGATTTATTAGAGACTTCAAGGTTGCGAAGGATGGACGACAGGGCATGATGAGGGTTTATTTGAAGTTCGCAGCCTCCGGGCGTCCCGTCATCAACAGTCTAAAAAGAGTGAGTCGTCCTGGCCGCCGTGTGTATGTGAAATCAGACGAGATTCCAAAGGTTCAGTCAGGATTTGGTGTTACTGTTTTAAGCACAAATAAAGGGCTGGTAACGGGAGCTCAAGCGGAAAAAGAAAAGCTGGGCGGAGAGCTGCTGTTTAAGGTTTATTAATTGAGTCGATAGAACGACGGAGTATGGTTATGTCTCGTATTGGTAAGTTAGCTGTGACATTCGACAAAAGTATTCAGGTGAATGTGTCGCCCGAGAATGAAGTAGTCATAAAGGGTGCGAAGTTCAACAAGACAATTCCGATGAAAAGAAATGTGAAGGCTGTTGTTGATGGTAACCAGATCGTATTACAGAGGATCGATGACTCTAAGGAGTCAAAGTCTTTGCATGGTGCGTATCGTACATTGGTCTACAATGCGATTGTCGGCGCCACTCAGGGGTTCACAAGAACTCTTGAACTTGTAGGCGTAGGTTATAGAGCTGGAGTTAAAGGCAAGATGCTTGAGTTAACTCTGGGTTACAGTCATCCAATTGAATATCCGATTCCACAAGGCATTGAGATTAAAGTCGAAAAACAGACTTCAGTTACTGTGTCAGGGCCTGATAAGGAACTTGTAGGACAGGTTGCCGCAAAGATCAGGAGTTTTAGAGAGCCTGAGCCCTTTCTTGGAAAAGGTGTTAAATATTCTGATGAAGTGATTCGAAGGAAAGCAGGAAAGGCGGCAGGTAAGTGAGGAAAATATGCGAGTAACGTTTAAAAAGAGAACAAGTGTAAAAGAGACTTCTAGATTAAAGAAGCGCTTAAGAATTCGCAAGAAAGTTACCGGTACAGCTGAGAGGCCCCGACTAACAATCTTTAGGAGTACAACTCAGTTAACCACGCAGTTGATCGACGACACTGCCGGAAAGACGCTTGCTGCAGCTTCGACATCTAAGTTGGCTGGCGTTAAGAGCAAGAAGAATAAAGAAGCAGCTCGAGAACTTGGTAAAACCATCGCAAAACTTGCTGTGGGCAAGAATATTAAAGCTGTGGTGTTTGATAGAAGTGGGCTACTTTATCATGGAAAAGTTAAAGAATTCGCAGAATCGGCTCGCGAATCTGGACTAGAGTTTTAGTAGGGTACAAATTATGACTGAAAATATGCAGGATTTTGAAGAGAGAGTGGTTTCGATCAAACGTGTTGCTAAGGTGGTAAAGGGTGGACGACGATTTTCGTTTTCAGCTCTAGTCGTCGTTGGTAACGGCACCGGCCGAGTGGGTTTTGGCCTTGGAAAGGCGGGGGAAGTTCCAGCCGCAATTTCGAAGGCGGGCCGAAGCGCAAAGAAGAACTTTAAGGATGTTAAGATAGAGAACGGCACCATTCCTCATGAAATAATTGGTTTTTTCGGCTCTGCGAAAGTTGTCATGATGCCGGCGGCTCCAGGCACTGGAGTCATTGCGGGTGGAGCTATCCGTGCAATTCTTGAAGCGGTAGGAGTCAGAAATATTCTTACGAAGTGTGTTGGAACCACAAATCCGCACAACGCCGTAAGAGCTACTATGAATGGTTTGTTGAGACTTCAAACTGCTGAAGATATCAAATCTGATAGGGCATAGTTCTTAAGACATCAGCTTAGCTCCTTTTCTTTGAAAAGTAGCGAGGCCGAAAAAAATAAACCATCGTGGCCTCCAAACGTTGTTTGAGGCTGAAGAAATGGATGTTGTGAAAGGAGTTTTTCGTGGCAAAAAAATTTGAAGTGACCCTTAAGAAGAGTCTTATTGGCGCCACCAAAACACAGTTGCGAACAGCAGAGGCTTTAAACCTAAGAAAAATTGGTCAAAAGGTGGTTTTGGGCGACAATCCAGCTAACCGCGGTCAAGTTTTAAAACTTCAACACCTTCTATCCGTAGAAGTTATAAAGGCTTAAGCTGATTTTGTTTTTTCTAGAACTGTATTAATGATTTAGGGAGTATTTATGAGTTTGCTCAGCGAATTGAAACCGAATGCCGGTTCACGAGGTAGAGAAAAACGTCGAGGAAGAGGTGATGGTTCGGGCCTTGGCGGAACAAGTGGTCGAGGGCACAAGGGTCAGAAAGCTCGGTCGGGCGGAAAAGTTCGGCGTGGATTTGAAGGTGGGCAAATGCCACTTTACCGCCGTCTTCCAAAGTTTGGCTTTAAGAACATCTTTAGGCAGGCTTACGATATCATCAATCTTGACCAGCTTAATCAGTTTGACGGAAAAGTAGAACTTGTAGATTTCACTCAGAAAGGGCTTGTTCAAGCTAGCTCTCGAGTGAAGATATTGGGTCGCGGTGAAGTTACAAAAAAACTCGAAGTTAGGGCTCACGCCTTTAGTGATTCCGCAAAACAAAAAATTGAAGCAGCTGGTGGAAAGATCGAGGTAATCTAGAGTGTCGGCGGTACAGGGGTTGGTTGGCAACGCAGAACTACGTAAGCGAATCCTCTTAACAATAGCGCTCATCTTGGTTTATCGCATTGGCGTCCACGTTCCCACTCCGGGTGTGGACGGTGCTGTGATGACTGCCTTTATGAACTCTAAGGGCGGACTCTTCAATTTATTCAACACATTTACGGGTGGTGCTCTAGAAAGATTCAGTGTTTTTGCCCTAGGAATCATGCCCTATATTTCGGCCTCCATTATTTTTCAATTGCTGACGGCCGTTGTTCCCTATTTGGAGGCATTGAAAAAAGAGGGGGCTCAAGGGCAGAAAAAAATCAATCAGTACACTCGTTATGCCACAGTGGCTCTTTCAGTTATTCAGGGATTTGGTATTAGCTCTTGGTTGAAGTCAGAGAATTTTAACGGTGTTCCTCTTGTACAGTCTGTATTTGTTGGGCCAATTCCTTTTGAAGTGATGACGATAATCACACTTACCGCCGGCACTTGTTTCATCATGTGGTTGGGTGAGCAGATATCGGAAAAGGGCATTGGTGACGGAGCAAGTCTCATCATTTTTGCGGGTATCGCCGCAGGTGTCCCAAGCGGCTTCACTATGTCAATCAGTTTAATCACTAGCAACCAGATGTCAGTGATTACAGGTCTTGGGCTGTTGCTCTTTATGATACTGACAATAGCAGCGATCGTTTATTTAGAGACGGGCCAACGTAGAATACCTATTCAGCATTCTCAGCGAGGCGTGGGTAGGATGAGTGGGCAATCGAGTCATTTGCCCCTAAAATTGAATCTTTCTGGAGTGATTCCTCCTATCTTTGCAAGCAGCTTGCTACTTTTTCCTGCGACTATTACTCAGTTTGTTAGGGTGCCTTGGTTACAATCAATTCAAGAGTCTCTGAATCCTTCAGGAACCCTTTATAATATCGTGTTCATAGCTTTGATTGTGTTCTTTTGCTTCTTTTACACCGAGATCGTCTTTAACCCCACTGAGGTTTCGGACAATCTCAAAAAGTACGGTGGGTTTGTGCCCGGAGTTCGCGCGGGTAAGAGCACCGCCGACTACATTCAAAAGGTATTAGATCGCTTGAGTGTTGCCGGGGCGGCTTATCTAAGTGCTGTATGTATTTTACCAACGCTACTCATCCAAAGTATCGGAGTTCCGTTCTACTTTGGTGGTACAAGTCTGCTGATTTTGGTAGGCGTTGCTATTAACACCTCAGCAAAACTTCAGGCCTACACCTACACTCAGAAATACGATGGTTTTGTTCGTGGCGCAAAGGTTCGTTCGCGTAGGGTTCAGTTTTGAACCTTATTTTCTTTGGTCCTCCAGGAGCTGGAAAAGGTACTCAGGCTTCACTGCTGGCTGAATCCGGCGATTACAATCATATCTCAACAGGAGAGCTTTTTAGGCAGTCCATCTCTCAAGATACTGAGCTTGGGCGTGAAGCTAAGGCGTATCTGGATAAGGGAGAGCTAGTTCCAGACGAGATTACAATTGGCTTGGTGAGGAATCTACTCATCGATATGGCAGGAAAGAGCTGGATACTCGACGGATTTCCTCGCACGATTCCTCAAGCTGAGGCTTTAGATCGTCTAATGGAAGATCTAAATATCCGTTCTCCTCGCGCAGTTTTTTTTGAAGTTCCAAAGAGCGTCCTCATAAAAAGATTGACAGGGCGGCGTGGATGCCCCAGCTGTGGTGCGCTCTACAACGTCTATTTCTCGCCTCCTAAAGTAGAAGGCTTGTGCGATCGCTGCGGATCTGCTCTCAGTCAAAGAAAAGACGACAGTGAAGATGTTATCGGTGCGAGGCTTCGTGAATATGATAAGAAAACGGCTCCATTGAAAGACTACTTTGAAACAAAAAACAGGATTATTTTGGTGAATGCTGATGGGCCAAAAGACGTGGTGAGGGAAGAGCTGGGCAAAGCCTTGGATAGCTGATTTTGAAAGGTGTTTGCCAGCAAGAATAATAGAAAAACAGTGTTGAAAAATATGGACAGTCCCTTTGGCAAGTGATAAGTTCGGCGGTCTGTCGTTTTCAAAAATAAGGGTAAATATATGAAAGTGCGCGCATCTGTGAAGAAGGTTTGTAACAAATGCAAGGTGATCAAGCGAAAGGGCGTTATTCGAGTTATTTGCGAAAATCCCAAGCACAAACAAAGACAAGGTTAAAGAAGGTAGAGGGTAAAAATGGCTCGTATTGCAGGTGTAGATTTACCAAGAAATAAGAGGACGCAAGTTGCTCTTACCTATATTTACGGAATCGGAAATGCTACGGCGAAAGTAATCTGTGAAAAAGTGGGTATTCCTTCTGATCAAAGAACGGAAGCTATCACTGATGGACAGATTGCTCAGATTCGTGAATTTCTTGAGAAGGAGCATCCAGTAGAAGGAGATCTTCGAAGAAATGTTTCAATGGCAATTAAGCGATTAATGGATCTTGGATGTTTCCGAGGGATTCGGCATCGTAAAGGCTTGCCCGTGCGAGGTCAAAGAACACGCACCAATTCACGGACTCGTAAAGGACCTAGAAGAACTGTTGCGAATAAAAAGAAAGCCGTCTAAGGCGTAGAGAAGGGTTTAGTATATGGCTACGGGTAAGGCCCCTGCAAAGAAGAAAACAAAAAAGAATGTGCCCACCGGGAGATGTTTTATCCAGGCTGGTTTTGGCAATACAATTATAACGTTCACTGATCCTGGTGGTAATGCAGTTGCATGGTCAAGTGCTGGTCACATGGCATTTAAAGGTAGCCGTAAAGGAACTCCCTTTGCAGCTCAGGTCGCCGCGGAGGATGCGGGAAAAAAAGCTATGGAGAACGGTGTTCGATCAGTGGTTGTTTTTGTTAAAGGCCCCGGCGCTGGGCGGGAATCGGCAGTACGCGCGCTGGCATCTATGGGCCTCAGAATTATGTCGATCAAAGATGTGACCCCAATTCCTCACAACGGTTGCAGACCACCAAAAAGACGTAGGGTATAGGAGATTATAGCGTGTCGAAGTGCTCAACTAATGTTTGCAAAATATGTCGTCGAGAAAATCAGAAGTTATTCTTTAAAGCGGATCGTTGTTACACAGATAAATGTTCTTTTGAACGAAGACCATATCCACCAGGGCAACATGGTCAATCACGTCTGAAGTTCAGTGAGTATGCACTCCAATTGCGTGAAAAGCAGAAGGTGCGTCGTTATTACGGGATTCATGAAAAGCAATTTCGACGTTATTTTAAAGATGCAGATCGCAATAAGGGTGAGACGGGTTTTAATTTACTTCAGCGTTTAGAGATCCGTCTTGATAATGTGATTTACCTGTTGGGTTTAGCTGCGAGTCGAAAAGAGGCTAGACACTTGATCACTCACAAACATTACACAGTAAATGGTCAGAGAGTGAATAAGCCTGAGCTTGCAGTAGAAGTCGGAGATGTCGTTCAAGTTCGAGAAAAAAGCCGACAAATTACTAAGATCATGGCGGCTATGGAGTCTTCACAAAAGAGAGAAATGCCAGCGTGGCTTTCTGCTGATCATGCCTCTTTCAAAGGTGAGATTAAAGATCTTCCTAAGAGAGAAGAGATACCTGTTTCTGTAGAAGAAAACATGATCGTTGAGTACTACTCAAGATAACGGTCGTTTGCGTATAAGGTTTATTGAAGTCAGACACGACGAGCTGCCAGATTTTCGAAATGAACTTACTGAGGTATTTGCTCGATAAGAGTTAAGATTAGAGACGATTAAGAATACTATTCTTAGATAAATAATTGGGAGAAGGCATGCAAGAGCACTATTACAAATTTTGGAGAGACCTCATTAAACCAAAGGGCTTCGAAGTTGAGAGAGAGAGCTTGCGTTCGGATTACGGCAAGTTTGTGATTCGACCGCTCGAAAGAGGCTATGGTGTTACAATAGGTAACTCTGTAAGGAGAGTCTTAGTCAGTTCTATGATGGGATCGGCCGTATCTGCTGTTCGCATCGAGGGCGTCTTGCACGAGTTTGGATCTATTCCAGATATCATGGAAGACGTTGCAGACATCATATTAAACCTAAAAGAAGTTCGATTTAAACAGTACGATGCTGAACCGAAGACACTAAAAATCGAAAAAGTGGGCGAGGGCGTTGTTACTGCTGCAGATATTCAATGTACAGATAAGATTGAAGTTCTAAACGACGATCAGCACATTTGCACTCTCGGTCCAAATGGAAAGTTTAAGGCAGAAGTTACAGTCACCTTCGGCAGAGGGTATGTTTCTTCTGAGAGTCATGGTAGCGAGTTACCTGTGGGTTTTATCTCAGTCGATAGTCTTTACAGCCCAATTCGACGAGTGAACTATAGCGTTTCAAATGCTCGCGTTGGACAGCGAACAGACTACGATGCTTTGACTTTGGAAATTTGGACAGACGGCTCGATTCGCCCGGAAGAATCTTTGGCGTTAGGCTCTAAAATTATTAAAGAGCAGCTTCAGATTTTCATCAACTTCGACGAAGCTACTGAGCCTACGACGGTAGAACCCGTTCGCATTCAGCCGCAGTTTAATGAAAACCTCTTCAGATCAGTCGATGACCTGGAGCTTTCTGTTCGAAGCGCAAACTGCCTTAAAAATGCTAATATTCGATTCATCGGAGAATTAGTAACAAAGTCAGAAGCAGAAATGTTGAAGACGAAGAATTTTGGTCGAAAGTCGTTGAACGAGATTAAAGACATTCTCGTGCAGATGGGTTTGGGCCTTGGTATGAAGATTGAAGGATGGCCGCCTCCAGGGTGGGATCCCAATGCAACGACAATTAATAACCCTCAGTAGATTAAGGGTGGAGTGAAACGATGAGGCATAAGTCACAAGCAAGTCACTTTGGCAGAAGACCGGGACCAAGAAAAGCCCTTGTAAGGGGTTTGGTTGGTGCTTTGGTTGAAAACGGTAGAATACAAACAACCGTCGCAAAGGCAAAAGAACTCAGAAGACATGCAGAGCGAGCGGTTACCCTTGGTAAAAGAGGTGGTTTGCATGCGAGACGACTTTTACTAGCTAGATATCCGAATAAAGCTATTGTTGAAAGAATTGTCGGCGACTTGGCAAATCGTTTTGCTGACAGAGCTGGCGGATACACTCGTATTATAAAAATTGGCAAGCGTGCGGGCGATGCTGCTGAAATGGCAATTATTGAGTGGGTCGATCACAAATTAGCGGCCATCGTGTCAGGTGGCGAGCAGCCAGCTGCAAACAAAAAGGTAGTCGCCCCTGAGAACAAAGATGAGACAAAGACAAAAGTCGCTGCCAAAAGAGCAAAAGTAGCTAAAAAGAAAGCGAAAAAGCAAGCAGCAATGAAGTCTAAAAAGAAACCCGTAGCTAAAAAAGCGGCCAAAAAGCCAGCGAAAAAAGCGGGTAAAAAAGCGGCTAAGAAGAAGTAAGAGGCGAACTCAAGCCTCTTACTGAGATGCCAGGCAGAACGACACGTTGAAACGCACTATTCAATTCAAGATCCTAGCCTTCATTTGCCTTTTACTCTGCGCGGGTACTTGGCTTTGGCTCGACAAAAAAATGCAAAAACTGCAAGAGAAAACCGCTACAGGTTTCGTGGTCAGTGAATCCCAGCTACCAGATTTGAAAATTCCGGCACTCAATACAGAAAGCGATTTTGCACTCACAATAGACAACTCTTCGACAATTGTATTTAACTTTTGGGCGAGCTGGTGCGCTCCTTGTTTAGAGGAGTTGCCGGCTCTTTTAAAAGCTGTAGAACAACAAAATCAAACCAAAGGATCTGACCGTCAAACTCGGCTGGTACTTGTTAATGTAGATGACGACGCAGCTATGGGCCAAAGAATCTTAGCTCGTTTTGATACTGAAAAGCCTTGGTTGATATCTGGCAGGGATCGAGAGAAACAATTAGCGAAAATTTTTGGTACATCACAGTTGCCCGAGACGTATATATTTAAATCGCCGGATTGGAAGCTAAAGCAAAAAATCGCGGGGTCTGTTGCTTGGGAAAATGAGCCATTCTATACCATGTTGGAGTGAGTTTTTCGTGACGAGAACCGCAATGAAAGTGCATTGCGATATGAAGCATTTGCAAATAATGTGTACTTGAATGGTGGGTCCCTTTAAATGCATGCGATAGTGCTCTCAGGCGGCAGTGGAACAAGACTATGGCCAGTATCTAGATCTAGCTTTCCTAAGCAGTTCAACGAGCTTTTAGATGAAAGTCTTTTGGCCAAAACTATTAAACGCCTTAGAAACTTTGAATCAGTCTCGATAGTGACATCTCTTCAATTTAAGACTTTGACGGAACGAACTGTTTTAGAGATACAGCCGAAGATTAAGCACATTCTTTTTGAGCCCACGGCTCGCAATACTGCGCCGGCAATTGCTTGGATAGTATCCGAACTTTTGAAGACTTTAGACCCCGAGCAAGTTGTAGGCGTCTTCCCAGCGGATCATTTAATAGAAAATGAGAATCAGTTTAAGCAGAGCCTCGAAATCGCGCTTGAGACAGCGAGACAGGGGCAAATCGTAACTCTTGGCTTACAACCTACCTACCCGTCGACGGGTTACGGTTATATAGAGATCTCCGGTAATAATAAGGGGGACGCTAGCCTTAAACCATTACCGAGTGTTTTTTCTACTAAGGGTTTTCACGAAAAACCAAACTTAGAAAAGGCAAATGAGTTTTTAAATTCTGGTAGTCACTACTGGAACGCGGGAATTTTTTTCTTTCAGCTGGGTAGAATCCGCGAGGAATTCTTGAAGCATTTGCCGAAAATATGGCAGGCAGTTTCCGAATCTGCCGATTTGAACCCAAGCCCACTGGCAAAGATCTATGAAGGCCTTGAGTCTATCAGCTTTGATCACGGCATTATGGAAAAGGCAGATCGACAAAGCTGCGTTGTTTGTGACATTGGCTGGAGTGACGTAGGTTCGTGGGATGAGCTCAGTCGGCTAACCCCTGATAAGGGCGTCAAAGTCGAATCGCAGGCGGAGAACAATTTTGTTTTTGGCTCGCCAGGTAAGATTTACGCCCTTCTTGGCGTAAAGGATGTTATTCTTGTGGACACTGAAGATGCTCTGATGGTCTCAAGAAGGGGTATGTCCCAACAAGTCAGGGATATAGTTAAAAAAGTCGAAAGCACCAAGCCAAGTCTTTTAAAGGAACATCGATTTGAAATCAGACCCTGGGGGCGATTCGAGATTCTCAGAGATTCCGATCAATTCAAGTCGAAGATTATTCAGCTCGACGGCGGAAAAAAATTTTCTTATCAGTCCCATCAGCACAGGTCTGAGCACTGGGTTATCGTTAAAGGAATTGCAAAGGTTCTCATAGACGAAAAAGAGTTCACCGTTAAAGAAGGCGAATCTATCTATGTTCCTAAGGGCGCCAAACACCGTATGAGCAATCCAGGCAAAGAGCCTCTAGAGTTTATCGAAGTCCAAGTAGGGGATTATTTTGGAGAAGACGATATAATTCGGTTTCAAGACGACTACGGTCGATCGTAGCTCGAGCATATGGCGATTCTAAATAAGTCGTTATCAGCGATTGAACTTCAGGCCGATTTTAGATATCTATTACCTCTCATACGATTAGCTACCTTTACGCTAACCTTTACGAATGGTCCCGTAGCTCAGTTGGATAGAGCATCAGCCTTCTAAGCTGAGGGTCGCACGTTCGAGTCGTGCCGGGATCACCATTTTTGGTTTCATAGCCAAATGGACTAATGTTACTGAGTAATCATGAGATTAATTCTGGCGAGTACATCTAAGTATAGGGCAGTCCAGTTAAGAGATGCTGGCTATGAGTTCGTAGCGGTGTCCCCCGAAGCCGACGAAAAAACCATTGCGGAGGACCCAAGTTATTTGCTGACAGCTCAGTGGCGAGCGCGACTGAAAGCTCTCTCTGTGGCGGTAAAATATCCCGACGACATCATAGTCGGTTCGGATCAACTCGTTCATTTCAACTCTAGGATTCTCGGCAAACCCGGAACTCGCGAACGAGCAATCGAACAACTAACAAGTCTGTCTTCAAAAACTCACCAACTTGCCACGGCACTTACATTGGTCTACCGAGGAGACCTCTTCGAACTGGTTGTTGTCGCACATATGAAAATGAAAAGTCTCACCCCCGACGAAATCGCTCAGTATATTGATCGCGACAATCCCATCGATTGTGCCGGTGCTTATAAATTTGAAGAGCAAGGATCAAAACTTTTTGAATCAGTAGAGTGTGAAGACATGTCGTCGATTCAGGGGCTTCCTTTAAACGGGCTTTCTACGCTATTGACATTGATCAAGGACAAGTTTGGCTTATAGAATCTGTCGAGTAACGGTAATTGGTTCTCAATCTAGAAATCGCGGCGATTTATTCTGTCCAGTACCGGTAATTGGTTCTGATTTCCGTTCCGCGGGCTGGCGGGGCTGCGAAGTATAAAACTTGTCCACTCACTCCCCATGGAATGTCTTGAGGAGGATCAAGCGTCAACGAAAAGGAATGCTCGACCGGTCTATGCCTTAACATAAAGGAAGTGCCCCTATCAACCATGTGGTCTCCGACTTCCGACAATATCTGGCCGTAATCTTCGCTACAAATGGAGCCACTTAGCCCCCCAGTAAGATCAATTAGTTTATTCACTTCAGATCCGAAGGACGAAACAAAGCCACCGCTCTGCTGCGACTCAAGGCAATCCGAGTCCTCGGGTTTTACGATAATGCCGTAGGCATACAGGCTTTTCGCTCTTCCCCAAAGTTGATTGAACTCATTAAGTAATGTTTCAGCTGTGGTTCCTTTGCCATCAACTTCTGGTGACTCGCGGAAATCTTCATCTTCATCGGTCAGAAACAAGAGAGCTAAATCGGCATCGTCTCTAAAGAAATCCGAATTTTGGCTTTTAGCCTTAGCGATTGCCATCGAAACGGCGGTGATAGGACGTTCGTAATCGGAAGGGCAAAGACTTGGCGGGCGTTCGTATTCTGGGAAGTAACACTCGATAGATTCCGGCCGACTCACCAGTTCGAGAAACTGAGCGTTGGCGCGGGGTGTCTGTCGGTCGATAATTCGCAAGTTTGTAGAGTCTGTTGCTAGCAAATCGCCCTTAAGTCCCAAAGCTCGATTGCTCACGTCTGTCGTCGTCATAGCAATGCGCCAGTCAAGCAGAGTGAGCGTATCTAAAAGGTTTTGAATTTTACCGCCCATCTCGGCCTGCTCTTTTACCATTGAAATGGAGTTGTCATTGATGACCAAGATATCCATTTTGTTCCCGCCGTTCTTTTGGTAAAAAACATCGTCGGAGAACGCAGACGGGCGCTCAGCAAAAGTAACCGGCTTGCTACAAGATGCGAGAACAAAAACGCCAAAGAAAATGAGGAGTTTGTTGGCCGTTTTAGATGAGTGCCAGCGAACTACTAGTGCGCAGGTAATGCCCATCAATATTAATAAGTAGTGCCCTAAGAACATGCTTACTTTACGGCCTAAGCCCAGAGTAGATTGAGGGCTATCTCAGATTAGTATCAAAGAGGCTAGACGATAGTTTTGCAAGATTTGCCAAATCAAAAAATGTGCAAAAATAGCGTCGAATCCATTTACAAAAAGTAAGATTTTCGCCGTTTCTGTTGTTTGTCGCGGACAAATAGTGCCGTTTGACGAACGGTTTGCCGATGATTTCTGAAACAGCGGATTTTTGATTAAAGTACTCCCGATGAAAAGAAAACACCTGTTTTGCAGCTGCGAGGTAAAGAAGGTAATCTCAAGCTGATACATGAAATAAGTAGGAGCAATAACTGGTTCGTGTGCTCCCGTAACCGATTGTCGAGGGCGTAGTTAAGCTCGTTTATTCGTCTCGCTCTCAAGTACTGCCACATGCTTCAGTTTGAAATCTTCTCCTGCACGTTCCACGAGAGCCACATCAACTTTTGGGTCATGTTCAAAGAACAAATAGGCCCCAATGTCCGCAGCTTCGCCCAGCAGTTTGCGTTTTTCTTCGATGATCGTGAGCGGCTCTAAATCATAGCCCATGATAAAGGGAAGCCTTACGTGAGAACTTGTCGGCACAACATCTCCGCAATAGAAAAGATTCTTATTGGGGCCGCGAACTTGAATCACCTGGTGAGCCTTTGTGTGGCCGTTGCTGACCCACGAAAAAATTCCAGGCAAAATTTCTTTGTTCCCATCGACAAACTTAACTACTCCGGCGTCAATGAGAGGTTGAAAATTCGCGCTAAAGTAAGAGGCCTTCTCTCTCACGTTAGGGTTTTGAGCCGTCTTTAGATTTTCTGATTGCACGTAGTAGGCGGCATTTTCAAATGTTGGTATGAGCTTGTTCCCGTCCCACTTCGTGGCGCCGCCGGCGTGGTCAAAATGGAGGTGAGTCAGTATGACATCGGTGATATCCGAGGTGGAGTAGCCAAGTTTCGCAAGAGATTTAGTCAAAGTGGGGCGCGAGCTCCCTTTTGGACTCATTCCATAAATGTCTGAAAATTTGCTACCTAGCCGTTCGCCATACTTTTCTGTAAAGTCCCCGCCGTTTCCGGTGTCGACGAGGATCTTTCGATTCTCCGAAACCAACAACAGGCCTCGTGCTTCTAGAGTGATTCTGTTGAGCTCGTCAGGCGGGTTCGTTCTCTCCCATAATACGCGGGGTACGGTTCCAAACATGGCACCACCATCAAGGCCGAAATCACCCGTAGGAACGGCAAAAGCCTTGTAAGGGCCGACTTCAAGTTGAATCTTCTCGATTTGCATTATTGGCACTCCGTGGTAAGCCTTCGTTTACAGTTTAGGAGGAAGGGGCTATGAGTCAAGCTAGTCAAGATTTCGATGAAGATCGCGTGGTTAAGGAGCTTAAATTTTCGCCCGAATCCGTGCTTGAGCATGTGCGTCCTCATCCGGTACTCAGTAACAAATTAACGTCTGAGCAGAAGATCGAGAAGATAGCCAAGTCGTTCGCAGAGATTCTCGAGACCTTGGGTCTCGACTTAAATAATGAAAGCATCAAAAAGACGCCCCAACGAGTGGCGAAGATGTACGTGAACGAGGTGTTTGCCGGGCTAAAAAGTGATGCGTTCCCTAAGATCACGGTCATTGAAAACGAAATGGCTTATGACCAAATGGTTCTTATCGACAACATTTCTATTCTCTCTTGCTGTGAGCATCATTTTGCAACAATAGATGGCAAGGCACGAGTGGCCTACATTCCAAACAAGCGAGTGATTGGTTTGTCTAAAATCAATCGCATTGCAGATTTCTTTTCTAGGCGACCACAAGTTCAAGAGCGGCTTACAAAGCAAATTGCAGACTCTCTTTGCTATATACTTGATACCAAAGATGTTGCTGTGTCGATTACAGCGAAACATTATTGCGTGGCCAGCCGAGGTGTTCAAGATGAGGCCAGCCTAACCACTACTTGTGATTTGCGTGGTTCATTCAAACATGATGCGAGAACGAGATCTGAATTTGTCAGCCACGGTTCAAAATAAATGGATATGAAACAACGACCGAGGAGAAATCGGCGAACCCAGGCCATACGAGATCTATGCCAAGAGTCTCGTATATCAGAGCGGGGACTTATTTGGCCCACGTTTTTGTTAGAAGCGCCTAACGCTAACGAGTCGATTGCATCTATGCCAGGGCAAAGGCGGATGGGTATAGATACGCTGAGTGGTGAAATCGAAAAGCTTTTACCGCTAGGTCTTAGAGGCGTTTGTGTATTTGCTTGTGTAGACGATACGAAAAAGGATTCTCGAGGTTCGTTCGCTTTAGATGACGATCACTTTTACTTGAGTGGTCTACGAAAGCTCAAGCAACGATTCGGAGAGAACTTAGTTGTAATGACGGATCTGGCTCTTGATCCGTACTCAAGCGATGGGCACGACGGTTTGGTGCAAAATGGCGAAGTCGTCAACGACGAGACGGTGAATCTTCTCTCTCAGATGGCCGTGTTACAAGCAGATACAGGAGCGGATTGGATTGGTCCGTCTGACATGATGGATGGAAGGGTTGGCGCTGTACGAGGCGCGCTAGATAAGGCGGGATACACTAACACCGCGATTATTTCCTACTCAGCAAAGTATGCGAGTGCATTCTACGGCCCGTTTAGAGAAGCGCTAGATTCTGCTCCGCGAAGTGGAGACAAAAAAACCTACCAAATGAACCCCGCAAACCGCGCTGAGGCATTGAGAGAGGTTCTTCTTGATATCGACGAAGGGGCTGACATCGTAATGGTGAAGCCCGCTCTTAGTTACCTCGATGTGATTCGAGATCTATCACAGGCCACGACGGTGCCGCTAGCCGCCTACAACGTAAGTGGTGAGTACTCGATGATTAAAGCCGCAGCAGAAAAAGGCTGGATCGATGAAGGTGCTGCCGCAAAAGAAACAGTTCTCTCGCTTTTTAGAGCTGGCGCCCAAATCATACTCAGCTATTGGACTCCCTTCCTCCTCAAAAGTACGGAGTCACTTGTCTTAGAATCCGGTGCGTGATGGTTCAGGCGAGAAGATTTGGAGCGGCAAAAGAAGAGTCTTTGCTAAATGAAATCCGTCTGTCCCGATTTACCCGCTGAAGTTTTACGCACCGGTGTTGGCCAGGCATTTGTATTTGACGTTTATCGGAGCGGGAGAAGCTGGCGGATCTTCGAAAACGATTTCGAGGCTGCCCGGCGAATAGGTGTGAGGTGTGTACTCTGACTCATTGACGAACTCCACGGTCGGTGGCTCTTCAGCTTTAGGTAGACATTTCAGAGGAATCTTAATGGTTGTTTTAGCAACGACGTTCGCAATATCTATAAAGTTGTAAGAAAAATCGGGTGCGCATATCGAAGTCACTGTACCACCTGTTGCGTAAGCAAGTTGAGCATAGATGTCGCCATAGAAACCAGAAACTGCGAGTCCCAATTGTTGATCGGAAAACCTTTCTTGCCCATAGCAGCTGTTTGGATCTGCTTTGTCTGTATGAAATTTTGGATCACTAAAAGACCTTTTTTGGGGGATCTCATTTATTGGTACTATTGGCGGAATGACAATCGCATGAGCTGTAAATGGTCTACTGCCATATTTCGATTTGACGGCCGCGATGAGATCTTGCGGAAAATCTTTGCCTTGCTCGAGTGGGTAAGCGCCATTGGCATAGTTGGGGTTGCCACCTTGAGAGCGTTCATCCTCGTCAGAAAGTATGATGACTGAAAAATCAGCCTCGCCTCGTATCCAGCTATCTTCATTGCGGGCGAGCGCTTTGATAGCGGCGTAAATGCCCCTTTCATCTCCGCGAGTGTCAGAAGCAGAATTTGGCGATGTGAAGCCGGGAAGCTCTTCAAGTTTCACCGTTTGGTAAAATATTGCCTCCTTATTTGCATCTGAAGGCCTTAATATTTTTCTACCTAGCCCTTCGAACGTCATCAGTTGGCCGCCTTTAATAAAGGCGTTGTTCAGAGCAGGGCCAGAGGGTTCACCAGCGTCGGTGGTAGTCATCACGATCTGCCAGTCAGTACCTTTGCTATCGAGATGACTTATAAAGGAGCCAAATTTCTCACCCATTTTAAGGTGTGAGTTCGCCATCGAGCCCGAGTTGTCGATAATAATGAGAATATCCTTTTTTCGGGCAGGTGCTTGAATGGTGTGAAAATCGTTAAAATTGTTATACCCCTGCACCGTCACACACCCGTTGGCAGCTACACAGGCTGGGAGAGTACCTGCGCTGGTATCCTGTGCTTTTTCAAAGTTCACAGGAGAGCACCCTGCGATACCAAAGCCAATCGCTGCCGCTGCTAATGAAAAACTCGATCTGAGGGTCGTCTTCACATACATCTCCCGCTTACAAGCACATCTCTCTGCCTATGGGGTTCCAAGATTTGTACCATTTCGATACAAGGGCTAAGCTGTTAATACTACTACGGTTGTTGGGGTCGCTCGCCCTGTCAGAGGCTAGACAGTCTTGAGGAGGTCTTTGACGAAGTGACAAATTTTGGCCTAGATTGTGTAAATGGTTCAAGAAAGCAAAGATTCTCATTCAAAAAAAGCATCTCCCGGATATTCACCTGAAACAACCAAGGCGAAGATCCCCCTTTGGATAGTTTTGACATTCTCTCTGTCGGCGATCGCTCTAGGCGCCATGCTGACCTGGAATTCTTCAAAGGACGTACTGCCGTTTGTGACAGACTCAGATGAAAAAAGCCGGATTGAATCACTTTGGAATCGCGATTTGTACCAGTTGATGGCAATGGATCAACTTCCTAAGGCCGAATGGGCCCTAATCAAAGAAACGAAATGGCGGTTTCTTGCTGACGATCTTAAGGCGCGACTGACCGGCCTCAACTTGAACATTCCAAACAACTCTGAAGGCAAATACCATCTCGAAATAGACATTGATCGCTGGACCGACGAAAAAAGCGTTGGCTACTTCATTGAGTATCGCTTAGTGAATGAAGAAACAGGCAACGTAGATTGGGAGCTCGGTCGCACCCTCATCTTGTAAACAGCCTTACCAAAGTTATTTGCCACTTTCCTTGTAACTTCAGACACGGACTCCTGTCCTCGCCGGCGTCGCAGCTAACGCGTGCGAACGCTTCACGCTCGCCGGAGGTCTGAGGTTAAAAGAAAAGTGGCAAACAACTTTGAGTGGCGGTAAGGACAGGAGTCCGTGTCGGAGTTTAAAGGAAACTCTGCAAACAACTTTGAGCGGCAGGGTGGACACCACTCACTGAACTCCTTCAAAAATTACACGCGAGCTCTTTCTAGTTTCTCAATTCGAAGTTTGAGAGATGGGTGTGTCGAAAAAAGGTGAAGCCATCCCTTCGGCTGTGAATTGATTTTGAAGGCCTGCATTGCTTGCGCCGCCTCACCCTCGTCGTAGGGTTCAAATCGACTCTGTAAAGCCTTAAGAGCTGCAACCATTTTATCTTTACCCGCGTACTTGGCACCACCGCTATCGGCTCGAAACTCTCTTGTGCGCGAATAATACGCAGTCACCATGGAACCAAGAATTGTAAATGCTATATCAAGCACAAGAACTGCAACTATATGAACAATTCCTCTTATTTCGTCTCGAACAAACTGGGCCGCGAACCCCGCGATGATTCTTGAAAGAAAAAGGACAAAGGAGTTAACGACGCCCTGTATGAGTGTCATCGTCACCATATCACCATTTGCTATGTGAGCAATTTCATGACCGAGAACACCCTCAACCTCATTCTTGTTCATTGATCTGAGTAACCCGGACGACACTGCTACGAGAGAATTATTTTTTGAAGGTCCGGTAGCGAATGCATTCATTTCGGGACTGTCGTAAATACCAACCTCTGGCATTTTATTAAGTCCCGCGCGACGAGCTAAACCGTGAACTGTTTCAACCAACTCTTTTTGTGCGGGGTCTCGCACCAACGGATCGATCAATTTCACTTTCATCGACCATTTGGCGATAGTTTTTGAAAGAAGAAGTGAAATAAAAGCACCGCCGAATCCCCAGAGCGCACAAAAGGCGATCATCCCCGGAAACTGCGGCATGCGATGAAGGCCAAATACACTAGAAATTACAGAGATCGTAACGATAACTAAAAGGTTGACCACCAAAAACAAAAAAACTCGTTTGGCTATTGCCATGTTTGTTCTCCTAAAACCTAGTAAGTTAAAACCAGGGTTCTCCAGCAAGCATCTTGTTGCCTAGTACAAAGAACACTAGTAATTCCAAACTTCAATATGGGTAGGGGGATAAACTGTGTCAATAGGGACGTTACCGTAAGCATCGAGCGGAGTTAAGCTTGCGTTAGCCCATCGTGACAAGCTTTCTGCTTCTGTTTGGTTTTCGGGTGTGGGTATTGTGTTGAGCCCTAGCTCTGACCAATTCACCTTTACCTCATAATGTCTTACGCAATCCCCTGTGAGATTCGCCCCATACATCGAAAAGGTACCGCACTTGTAAGTGTCATTTAAGCGCCCCTTTGGGTTCCAAATCCGTAATGATAAAATGAAATGTCTTTCGTTTTTCTTGGCCAGCCAACTCCAACCAAAAAACTTTTGTTCCTTACTAAGGAGTGGAAAACGAATTCCCGCGCGTGAGAAAACGTATCTTGCCACCAAAGAGCGGTCTGCCTTTTCGTCATCCCGCAAGGGTATTGCCCACGACAAAATTCCAGAGGTAATGTCGAAACCGTAAACCTGACTAATACCACAATGAGAACCTTTTTTCAGCTCAACTATACGAATGTGTTTGTTTGGGTGCTCAGTCAGTTTTTTCTTTAGAGCCGCCGTATTGACGGAGGTCTTCACTGCCGGGTCATCTTTTGCGGCGATGACTGTGGTTGGTATGATGACGTCATTCGATTTGTTGATAAAGTTGCTGATTCTCCAGTAGTCGTTGAGATTCGAGAATCGATCGTTTTGAAATGGTCGGGGTAATGTGGGCCACCGCCTTTGAATTTCCGGAAAGAAATGGGTTTCAAATAATCCAGCAAAAATCTGAGTCCAAGGTCTATTCGTGTATTCAATAGGAATGCCCAACTTTGTTTCGATCGTCTTTTTGAGCGGTTCCCAAAAGGCCCATCGAATAATTTTGCTCGAAGTATCAAATTTCTCAACGGTGGATTGAAGATCGATCGCGGGGCATGCCACTGTAACAGAATCGATAGAGGGAGTGCTGGCTCGCCGAATGTCGTAGCTCGCATAGAGGCTCGCAAAGAGTGATGAGTGGCCCCCAAGGCTGATACCAAGTAAATGAATTGATGATATGGTATCTCGTAGTTCTGACCCACTCTTAAGGTATTCAGCGAATTGGTAGACTTCTAATCCTTCTTCAAAACCTCCAAACATAACTCTCTTGTTTTCTTCGGCGAACTCGGCGCCAGTGGATGATGCTAAAACAAGAACATTGAAGGGAGTCATATCAAAAAGTTGCATGAGCAACGAAGACGTGGCGGAGCTTTCGACATCGCAATTGAGTCCGCATATGACTAGCAAGAATGGGCGCTTTGCTCGTCCTGGTTTTAAGGCAAGCGCCCCTCGCACCTTTAAACCATTAGAGTAAGTGACCTTTACTGGTGTGATGAGTGAATTTTTTTGAAATTCGTATTTAGCGTAGGCCAGTTCAATGAGACTCTTTTTCGCACCTTGGGTGAAGGGGTATCGATGTAAATGGCTGTCACACTTTTCGAGCCATTTCTGGATCCAACCTGTGCGCTCGGATTCGCTGAGACCCGTTACCAAAGACGCGACTCTTAAGTCATAAATATTACATCCAGGCGGACGAAATAGAACCGGTGCGCCAGAAGGGCGGTATGTCAGGGCAACTCTTAACCAGGCTTCGGGCCCCAAGTTTTTATTAATCCAAGAAACGAGAGTTTGCGGCTCTTTGTGATTCCAGCGATCAATTTGAATTCGTGAATCTCTTTTAAGAAGCTCGAAAAGCGAAGTCTCTCTTCTGTTCAACTCTTGAGCCTCAGAAAGATTGAGAAATGTGTGGGTGACAAGAATAAAGATAATAAAAAACAAAACTTTCGAGCGCATAAGCCTCTATTGTAAGCTCTGAAACTCATTCTGCGAAGTCATTCGATAGGAGGCATGAATTTTTGACAACGGACTGTCTCTGTTTGGGTGCGAAGCCTGGACTGTAGAGTTGTCGGGGGCAGGAACTAGGAGCTTTAATAGTGGAGAATCTGAGTGAAGGCATTCTGAGGCAAACGAAAGTTCGGCTGCCCCCTGCCTTTGGCGTAGAGAGCCGTCGAAAGGTAGAAAAGTAAACAGATTCATCTCCACTTTTTTGAAAAAGTTGATCCAACTATCGAAAAGAATCGCGGACGAAAGGCGGGATTATAGCTCCCTGGAAACAACTATTCGCCCAAACGAAGGACTGGTTTTTTTGGGAAAAAATGGTCGGGGAGACAGGATTCGAACCTGCGACCCTCTGGTCCCAAACCAGATGCGCTACCAGACTGCGCTACTCCCCGCCAAGGTTGAGTTTGAGAAAACACACTTTCTGGAATCCTTTGCTGGCAACACTTTCGTGAGCTTAAAGTGTGCTTCCTACACCAGATTCTAAAAAGTTAAGTGTTTAAAACTCAGGGCTCAGCGAACTTAAGAAAGTGAAAATGAGTTGTCAATGCAACAGTTTGCACAAACTAACGCACAAAGCAAATTCGCAAAAACCAATTGATTTCATCGTTTAAAGATCACTACGATACGAGACGAAGGCAACTCTTAAAGAGTTAGGTAACGTCGTGTAGGGTCCATAGGCGAGATCCTACCTGTGAAGGAAACAACAAGGAGTAAACAATGAAAAGACTACTGCCAGTGATTGCTGGGACAATGCTTGCGAGCACTTTCGCAAGTGCCCAGGAAACCGAGTTCAAATGGAACGCGGAAATGCGAACTCGTTATTTCAGTGACGAGAACAGAGATCTCAACAGCGTAAAAGACAACCAAAACTTAATTCGTCAAAGAAACAAGTTGGGTGTGTCGTTTATGAAGGGTGAAGACCTTAGCGGTCATATCACAATTCTTAACAACATCGGTTGGGGAAACCATGCTACCGCTACTAACGCAGGTACTCCACAGCAAAATGACCCTAACAACACAGCGATGGTTCATGAAGCGTGGGGAGCTTGGAAGGTCAACGAAAATCTATCTTGGATGATGGGCCGAAGAGGCTTGGATGTAGCAGATCAAACTGTCGTATCTACAAACGAGTGGGAAGATGTTCCAACTGTGTTTGAAGGCGCAGGACTTATCTTTGACTATGACTTCGGAAAGATTGCTCTTGTCGGAGTTAAAGGTGCTGAGTTAGGTAACGGAGCTCCTAATCCAAACACTATTGGTGGTACTTCCACAGACGCTGAAAGTGTGTACTATGGAATCATTTTTGATGCGAAGAATCTTCCAGACGCTTTGAAGATTGCAAGCTTGCATATCCTTCAGAAAAACACCGATACAGGCGCAGCGGGCAACGCTAAAGAAAATCAAACTCGCTACGGAATCACTCTCGCGGGTGACGTAAGTGGTTTTGACTTCCGCGGCACTTACGCTGGGCACACTGGTAAGGTCACAGCTCCAGCATCAACGACTGACGTTGACAGAAACGCATCTATGTTTGACCTAGGTTTAGGTTACACAGCGGCTGAGTTTATGAATGCTCGTTTGGGTGTGACTTATCACCAAGATACAGGTGATGATTCTACAACTCCCAACACTAACGAAGGTTATGATTCTTTTCATTACTACAGACATGGCAATGCCGGTATGATGGACTACCTACGTTGGGGTAACTTGACTTACTTTGACGTCGCTTTCAGCATTGAGCCTTGGGAAGGTGGAAAAGTTGGAGCTAACTACCTAGTTTTCTCTAGAACCTCAGATAAGGGTGGTGTGTTCACTAACACAACAGCCGGAAACTCAACTTCAGCTGTTCAATCAACTACGCCAACTATTGCTAACGGAAGCTTGAAGTCTGGTGAAAAAGCTCTTGGTACTGAGCTAGATCTTTACGTTTCTCATAACTACAATAACGGCATGGACATCACTGCTCGTTACGGTATGTTCACAGTTGGTGAAGCGATTAAGAATGGCGGAACTATCGAGAACGCTTCTCAGTTCATGCTAGAAGGAAAAATGTCATTCTAATCTGGTTCATCCAGGTTTAAGGAACCTTAGGGTTCTGATGGCAAATAAAAAAGGCTGGGTAACCCCCAGCCTTTTTTGTATTTAAAAGGTATCATCTGCTGCGTTCTCGCTTCAAAATCTCTTTTCGACGTAGGCAGGCTACGCCTTCATTCGATTTTGAAACTGCGGCCTTGCATCTGACATCTTTTAAATACAAAAAAGTCTCGTTGTTGCGGCGTAAAGAATTACGCCTCGTTCCTCTCGAAGTTGTGCTTGGCGCCCCGCTCGTAATCTAAAGCTTTCTTGGGATATGGGGTGATGAGCGGCCTTGCATCTGACACCTTTTAAAAACAAAAAATTCTCGTTGTTGCGCGTGGAGGGCCACGCCTCACTCCTCTCATCCTGTGCTTACTGTCCCACTTGCAACTCCGGTCTGTGGGATGATGTGTTGCCACTCGCAAATCAAGACCTTTTCGGCCTGCTGGATGGCTAGATGGGGTGGTTCAAGTTGATACGATTTTATGCCGATAAAGTGTTTGAAGACTGCTGTGCTCGATGTTTAAAATTGGGTGTTCGTCAAATGAAGTCAAAAGCTGGGAGTTCGTTCCAAGTCGAAGGTAAAGCCTGATGGATTGACGTGGATTTTTCGCCTAGGAGAGAGTGCTTTGGATTTGTCGAAAGTTAAGACTGCAAAAAAAGTGCTTCATTTAGTCCGCCATCTAGTCGCTGCTAACGAAGAGGTGCGCAGTGAAGTAGGGCGCAGTTTATCGCGGAGTAGAACCGCTATCTCCTTAACAAGCCTGCTTGTTTCCCTTTCGTTGGTCCTGTCGTCAGTAGCCAGCGCAGGCAAACCCAAAATCCAGATTAAGCCGGAGTTGCAAGAGAAGGTCGAAGTGATTTTGACGTCCTCTGTGGTTCTGCACGACCAAATGGTAAAGCAGGATGATGGTTCCGTTTCTCAAACAGTCGCTAGCCTTATAGTCGAATTAGAAAGAGCAATTTCTTTGGTGTCCAAGAAAAGAAAGAGAGCAGTGGCATCTCAGAACATTCACTCTGTTCAACATCTGGACTATGTTCTAGTCGAAAGCCGCCGTGCTTTGAAGCAGTCCCTTGCGGCCGATTTTGATAGTCGGCAAAAACATTTGCAGGAGTATTTTAAGCAGGTGGTTTCTCTTGCAAAGTCTTACCACGTGAAGAACTCCTACAAGCTGTATTTTTGCCCCACAGACAGATCGGTTTGGATTCAAAAGAAGGGGTCAGCAAAAAACCCTTTCTCGCCGGGCAGTCAGTGCGGGATTCTAGTTAATTAGCGTGTCACGCCCTCTATTTGTCATGACTATTCTTACCCTCTCTGTGGGATTCTTTTATTACAAGTATCCTCCCCATACATTATGCGATACCCAGTTCGCTGTTTTTCAAGGTGAAATGGCAGGTTTTCTTTACGCCGATCCCCAGAGGCCGTATCTCACTGAAATCGACTTTAGGCGCTCCCAAAAAAAATGCGAGGAGCTAAAGAACACCGGTGGATGCCTCGAGTTCTTCCAAGGTCTTGGACGAATGACCCAAAGCCTACCAAGCTTAGGTTCTAAGTGCCTGGAAGAGCGAGAAAAGCTGTCGGGTCCACAGAAAGCTTACTTCGAAGCCATTAAAATGATTGTACAGATGGCCTGGGGAGATACCCCGCCACGTTCGACTTATGAAAGAATCGGAAACCTCGATTCTCACACACTCAGTCTCTTTTGTAAGCTTCGCAGGCAATCTGAGATGTACTTTGCCGAAGGATCCTATGATCAGCTGCGAGAGAGCCTCTTGCAATCGCTCAAAGGGGCTCAAGAGCTTGGCCGTGAGGAAGTCTGGCGTCGCTCTTTGCTTTCCGTTCCCTGCGATAGCTTGCTAGGTTATTAGCTCAATAAATGTCTAGCCTAAGCGCTCGGCACGCACTTGCACTTTAAGGCGAGACCTGATTTTGCAAAATCGTATCAGAATGACGCATCGAAGCAGTCAAAGTCCCGGGCGAACGAGTACCTGTCAAAATCGCCGGTTAATTACAAATATAAGCGGTCTGAGTTACTGGCAAATTAGGGCAGGTCACAATCGTTGGTTAGTTGCTGTGTCTTTGTTCCAACATGCGAGTCTCTAAATCGCGACTATATCCGCAGCAAACGAAGGGGAAGTGCCGGCGTTTTCGCGTTCCTCTAACCAATGTGAACTGAACAAGGGGCAGGGCTTTGTTTGTCTGGCCCATTCTTTGAAGTACCCGGTAGTTGAACGCAAACTGGGAGACAATGAAGTCTCTTTAATCAAGATTCACGGACTGATTCGCAACCAACACCTAGAAAAGGGGTTTAAATGAAAGCAAGTCAGCCAAAGTTTTCAAAAGCCAGTTTGAAAGAAGAGAATCGTCACGAACTAAAGGGCGACAGTCACCTAGATGCCGATCAAGATGTTTATCGAAATTTGTGTGAAGCGATTCATAAACGCGCTTACAAAAATGTTCATCGACATTCTTACCAAAAAACTCGTCAAGGCGCTCGCCACGATATCCATCAAAATTATTGTCAAGACTCACACCGAGAGATCCAAACAAACACCGAGCTAGATTTTTGTTTCGATAGAAATTGGTCGTTGATTATATCTGAAGTTCTAAGATCTCGATTAGTTGAGTTCGGCTTAAACCCTGACTCTTGGCAAGTTGTCCTTTTTGAAGGTTCTCATTCGCTGGGTAGTGGTACCCCGTGTTTTGAAGCCTTGTCTTTTGGGGCCATGGTGGTCGATCGTGACAACCAAGAGGTCGCACTGCAAGGCATATTTAGAAGGCCTTCTAAGCTGACGGAAGTACGGGATATCGACTGGGTTGAGCTGGGGTGGTTGGCAGCATAAAAGCTGCCAGTGTTCGTAGGCTTCAGATTTAACTATGCGTTAGGCTAGGCTTTAGCTGTCTTTTTGGCGGATTTCTTTTTAGAAGGACTAGCTTTCTTTTCCAATAGCTTCACATTTGAATAGTCGATGAAGCCCTCAGTTTTTGAAACACCATCTTTAGCACTGTGCTTTGTTTGCACACGTACACCTTGAACGCGCACTCTCAATTTTAAATGGTCCACTTCTAAAACGGAGCCTTTTTTACCTTTATCAGAACCGGCAATAACTTCTACCTGCGAGCCTTTGGTTACCTTGAGTTTCATTGATTACTTCCTTATTTCTTGGCTTTTAGTCGTCGTTGAATTCTCTTTTTAGTCTCGAGGGCTTTAAGCGACAGCGATTTGTCTTCTTGCTTGAGAATAAATTTATCAAAGCCGCCCACGTGCTCCATAGACCTGATAGAAGAGGCTGCTACCTTAAAACGAATGAGTTCGTCTAAGGCCTCGCTATAGACCCTTTTGTATTGCACGTTCGGAAAGCTTCGTGATTTTGTTTTGATGTTTGAATGGCTCACAAGGTTTGATACGACGGGACCCTTGCCGGTTAGTTCACATCTTGCCATTTGACAGACCTCCAGAGGTTCAAAAGGGTGCCTTTACCCGTGCACCATCGAAAAGCATAAAACGGGGACTTTTTTCTATAAAACCCCAGAAAACTTGAGCCGAGAGGTTATTAAAATTGTTGCTTGTTGGCAATCGCAAAATAGGTTAAAAGTACGTTCTTTTGTGTCTAGATAAGGTGAAATGAGAGGTTGTGAATGAAAAAAGCACGTTTGAAGTACCGTCCGGAGTATCCCGCTGATTTTACGTTTGATTACAAAGATCCGGTGACTTTATTCAGATTTCTTACAGAAGGTGGCAAAATTGTGCCTTCTCGAATTAGTAAGCTGAGCGCTTACCAGCAAAGAATGCTCACTCGGGCAGTGAAAAAGGCCCGCAACGTGGCGTTGCTACCAAGTGGATCAGACGCGTTCGACGTGTTTGGTAGGCCGGAGCCAATATCTCCTAAGCCCATGGAACTTTAGTTTTCGGTAACATCTAGCTTTGCGACTTCGGCAATTTTGGTCGAAGTTGCCACTGACTCGGACCAAGCCTAGAGAAAGTTTAGTTCGCATTATATTTGCTTTTTCCAGCAATCTTTTGCAGCTGCCGAGATGAGAGTATTGAAAACTTCGGAGCGTTCTTCAGACTTTTTGATTTCTTCGTTGTCACATATACAAGCGAAGGCCAACGCGGCCTTTCGTATTTCTGTTTGCATTATCTTTCGTGTTTGAGGGCCTGCCAACCTTGCCAATGTATTCAGAATATAAACGTAGGACACCTCGATGATTTGGGTGGTTTTATCGCTTTGGCTGGCAATGTTGTTGACCACAACACTGTTGGCCGTCGTAGTGTTGACCATAGTAAGGTTGTCTCTCAGAGCGAAATCTTCATTATCCTTATGTAATTTTGCTCTTAAAAACCAAGTTTCACCGACCTGGGTGGGCTTGTAATCAAGCACGTAATCCTGATTGCTTAAAACAGGAATCTTTTTGAAAATCCTTGCTCTGAAACTGCTGAAGTCTGGAAGAAAACCCAAATCGGCGGGCGCGTCGATATTATAGATGCTTTGATAAAGCTTAGGTGTGCTGAGAATGCGTTTTACTTTATCCATAGGCAAATCAACTTTGACCGCCTTAATTGCAAGCCCCAGGGTGTACTTTTCATTCTTGATTTGAATTTCTTCGGGTTTCACAAGAACACTTACTTGATTTTCGCTTTGATAGTGGATGTATTTTTTAGCAAATCGAGTGAAGGCCTCCTCTGTGAGAAGGCTACTTAGCTGGGTGTTCATCCACTGCGTGATTTGTTCTCTCGGTACCGCAGCCTGAGCAAACGAGCTCATTCCTAAAACGGACACGTATAGTGAGACCATGACACGTGTTTTTGAAATCAAACACTCAAGGAAAATCACTCTAAACTGTCGGAGCACCATATGATGCAAACTTTGTAGCCAACCTTGAAGACATCTCAGGGCTTATATCTAAGCCGTCGGCCATAGCTTCATGATTTGGCTTTTCATTCGCTCTCATAATTATCGGCGCCAATTGAGTTACGGCCTCTACTGCTTTATCAAGGTCTTTTTGAGAATGGGTTGCCATTACACTGCACCGAATGATGGAGTTCCCCCTTGGTACAGCTGGATAAAGAACTGGTGTTGTAAAAACACCTAACTTGAGCAGTTGTTGGCAGACGACCAGTGCTGTTTCGTCGTCTCCAATATAAATGGGAACAACACAGGTTTGGGTTCCCATTGTATTAAGCCCAATTTGATCGAAGCTCTGCTTTAGGTATGCGGCATTGGCTCGAACTCGTTCAACCAGCTGTGGCTCTGCCTTTAGAACCCTTAGAGCCTGAAGCGCAGCAGCTGCGCTCGCAGGTGCCAATGCGGCGGAAAACATAAAAGTGCGGGCTTTGTGACGCAACCATTCGATAACCTCTGAAGAAGCACAGATGAAGCCCCCTTGGCTAGCAAGAGATTTTGAGAATGTTCCCATGATGATGTCTGCAGGTAGGCCAAAGTTTGCTGCCGTACCCTTGCCTTTTGGACCTACAACGCCAAGCCCGTGAGCATCGTCGACGTAAGTCCTTGCATTGTACTTTTTGGCCAACTCATGAATCTTATTGTAGGGAGCTAGGCGGCCAGTCATGCTAAACACGCCATCCGTGATGATCAGCTTTCCCGCTTCAAGCGGTAGGGCTTGTAACTTTTCTTCTAAATCGGCCATGTTCAGGTGGTCGAACACGATGATTTTCGAGCGAGTCAGCTTGCATCCTTCAATGATACAAGCATGGTTCTCTGAGTCGCTGAGTATGTAATCATCTCGCCCAACGAAAGAAGAAATAGCACCTTCATTGGCCATATAGCCTGATGCGAAAACGAGAGCATCGTCGGTTCCATAAAACGACGCTAACTCCGACTCAAGTTCTTCATGAAGCGCGAGGTTTCCGTTGAGGAATCGAGAACCCGTGCAACCCGTTCCCCAAGTTTGAAGTGCTTGGGTCGCTGCAGAAATCACTCTTGGATCGTGGGTAAGGCCCAGGTAGTTGTTGGATCCCATCATGACAAGTTCGGCACCTTGATAATGGATATTGTTTCCTTTGCTGCCGTCAATTCTTCTGAAGAACGGATAAAGATCCGCCTGTTTAAGAATTCGAACTAAGCCCAAGCCTTTTGTTTTTTCAAATAAATCCATACAGGAGAGTCCTCGCAAAACTTCATGTTAGGGCCAATTGAGTTCAGACTCAACTTGAAATTGGTTCTAGATTGGGTCCACCTTTGTAGATTCGGTAGACCTTATTGTGCTTACCGCCCATAGCCTTTGAGAGTTCTTTCATTGGCCCATTATTAGAGAGAACCCAGCTTATTTCTGCGCTTATATATCCACACTCGTAACCTCGTAGGGCCATATCGCGTGTCAGTAAGCTTCCTATGCCGAGCCCGTGATGGCTTTTTAACACACCCAAGGCGTATCCTCGGGCCTCACTGATTTGATTTCTTTTCGTTAGAAAGTTCCAAAGAAGCCTTGGCCCTAATCCGCCGCGAGAAGTTTTTATCAGTCTGTTGTAGTTGGGAAGCATTATTAGACATCCCACTTCTTTGCCGTCCTTTATAGCAAAAGACACAACGCGAGGATCGACGAAAAATTTAAGTAGAGACACCATTTCATTGACTTGGTCTTGCAGGAATTCTTCAAAGCCCCAATTGTTAGATAGTGCGTCGTTAAAGATGCGAGCAATCCGATAAGCTTCAGCGCGCAGTTCTTTCTTATCGAGGCATCGAATGCTTACCCCGCTGCTCGTTGCAAGCTCTGAGTTTTCTCGAATGGCTTCAGAAGCGACTATCGAAGCGCCGTTTTCAACTTGATAGGTAAATAGATCCATCGCCGGCCCTAAACCTGCAGATTTCAGTAGATGATCGTACTCTGGAGGATTGTACGACATTAAAAAGAACGGATCTCTATCAAAACCTTCAACTAGTACCCCGACGTAAGGATCTTCAACGCGAAAATGAAAGGGACCCATCACCTCATATTCCGGAAAAGCTTTTCGCCCCGCATTTATAAGTGCCGCACTGACGTCGGTGCGATCTGGCCGACACTCAAAGAATCCAAAATGGAGTCGCTCTAAACCATTTTTCTTGTGGATCTTAAATCCTATTCGGCCGAGCAGTCCCGTGTCGTCATAGGCGAAGAAAAGCTTCCTATTGTTTGAATCTAGATTGCCCAACATAGAGCGAACGTGAAGTTTGAGGGGATGAACATATTTCGGGTAGACTTTTGGGTCATATATCGCTTTTGGTACATCGAGAAACTTCTTAAGCTCGCTTCGTCTTTTTACTTCGACGAGATTCATGATTCGACCCCTCTTCGCACGTCATTTCGGTTAAGAGCTATGTACCAGTGCCATATACCGTTTGGCAATAGGCCCCCACCTATAGATATATAGTAATCGTCACAATATTCATCGCCACTAAATCGCATGGTAGTATCGACTGGCAAAAGCTAGCTCCACTTAATCCGGTAGATAATACATAACAGAGCTTTGCTCAAACAAAGATTTTATGCTTCTATAGTGGGTAATGGATTTACGACATGTCAGGTTGCTCCGCGGAATTTTTGGCAAGCTTTTGTTGAAGAAGAATATTCAACTGCAGTTACTTGTGCCTATGGCTTTGACCATCGGTTGCATGGCCCCTTTGGAAATGAGCTACGGGTCCGAAGTTAAACCCAAGCTCTACTGGAAGTGTCAAAATAAACAAGCCGTAAGAACACTGCGAATAATACAGGATCAAGAAAGCAAGGAATGGGTCCTTTTTTACACGAAAGTCGGCAAGGATTCCGAAGTCGCCCGAGGCCGCTATTATGAATTTGTCCGAAATATATTTGAAAACGTCAAAGGTAACCTGATTGAAAGCGGATGGGATTGCAGGGATATAACAGGAGCCAGCATTATCAAGTGAAGCCGTCTTCGCCAAGCAAAGTCGAGAGACTGACTGTAGCGACAGTGCAAATGACGTCCGTCCCAGACGTTGTAAAAAACCTCAAGCAGATAGAATATACTCTGGCAAAGCTTAAACGCGAAAGTGTCGACTTAGTATGCTTTCCGGAAGTTTGTCATCAAATCAGGGAATCGAAACAGGAACTTTTTGTTTTTGAAGAAGAGGACGTTTGGTTTACCCGCTTGAGCGAGTTGGCCCTCGAGGGAAAGTTTGCCATTCACCTTGGGTCCGTTGCTCTAAAGCAAGGCGATCAAACATTCAATTCGTCAGTATGGGTGACTGACGAAGGTAAGATCAGCTTTCCTTATCAAAAAATTCATCTTTTTGATTTAGATATTCCTGGGCAAATTACCCTCATGGAGTCTGACGTGTTTTCCCCCGGATCAACCCCGAGTACGACCGAGGTCAAGGGTTGGCACCTAGGGCTTTCCATTTGCTACGATTTACGGTTCTCGGAGCTGTATTCAAGGTATGCCGAAAAAGAAGTTGATTTAGTCATGATACCAAGCGCTTTTACAGTGCCAACTGGCGCTGCTCACTGGGATATCTTAGTAAGAGCAAGAGCCATTGAATCTCAATGCTTTGTAGTAGCTGCCGCTCAATGTGGAAAGCATCATGCGACTCGCGCTTCTTACGGCCATAGTCTAGTTGTTGATCCCTGGGGTGAAGTCATTTGGAGAGCCTCTCAAGATCAACCTGCAGTGGGAATCTTTTCTCTGGATAGCTCGAAGATTGCAGAAGTTCGAAAACGCCTACCTATGGCTAGGCACAGACGGCTCAATTTTAGAAACTGACCCTCCGATAAGATTAACATGAGAATGTACCTGATTTGTGTGTTAGTGACCACGCTGTCGCCGCTGATTTCGTACTCCCAGGAGGTGTTACCTATTGCTCCAGAGCGGGGTGATGGCTGGGATAACATGGCGCCCGTATTCTTTGCTTCTTCGACGGAAAAAGAACCCTCGCTACATGACAACGAAAAGAAGGCAGAGGCAGTAGCTGGTGGCGATGAAAAACCATCCTCTGCAATAAAGAACCCACGTCAGGCCTTAAAGCAAGATTCGAAATCGAGGGCTCTTTCTTCTGTTAAAAACAAAAAGAACACGAAAAAATCGTCATCAAAAAAGCCATCAAAACTTCAAAAAAAATATGTAAAGAGTAAGCGCCTTGATAAGAAAAAAGAATCGCCTCGAGCTAGAAAGCCGGTTTCCAAGAAGGGGAGATCAAAATGAAAACAGCATTCAGCTATTCTCGTTTTGTCACTTTGATGGTTCTGTTTCTCGGTATGTTGATAGTCTCGAGTTTACAAGCCGAAGAATTCCTCATAAAAGCGGAGCGGCATCCTGATGCACAGGAGAGAACATACTTGGGCGGGTCAGAAGAATCCGATCTTAAAGTTCAGGAAAGTCTCAAATCATCCGTCCGTCGTGAACCGTCATCTGAAGATGTACTAAAAGAAATCGAAGCCGAAGAAGCTCGTCGAAATTAAGCCGCGCGCACCTAAGCGCGTTACCTAACTGCTGCGATTTAGGCGCACAGAATCTCTAGATCCAGATACAGAGGACTCCTAGTAATTTAGCAAAGCTCGATTCAGTTGAATGAGTGCCTGATCCGTTGTAGCGTCGTGTTAAACCATTAATTCCGTTTCGATAGGGGAAGATTGTGTCTACCGAATCTGCAGATCAAAACATTCAACGTGAAGTTATGGAGGCTGATGTAGTCATCGTCGGTGGCGGTGCTGCCGGCTTGAGCGCTGCTATTAGCTTGATGGACCAAATTGCCGCACATAATGAACGGGTAAACTCTGGGAAGTCCAATGAGGCAGTGATTCAAGATCCCATGGTGATAGTGCTTGAAAAAGCCTCCGAAGTGGGAGCACACAGTTTTTCAGGGGCGGTACTTGATCCCTGTGCACTAAAAGAACTTATTCCGGATTATGTTGAGAAGGGTTGCCCGCTAGAAACACCCGTTTCAGAAGAAGCAGTCTACTATCTTGCAAAGAAAAAACACTTCAAGCTACCTGTTGTGCCCCCTCCTTTTAGAAATGAAGGAAATTTCACGATCTCTCTGTCGAAGTTCAATCGCTGGTTGGCTTCAATTGCAGAATCCAAAGGGGTAAATATATTTCCGGGATTTGTAGCAGTGGAGGCTCTCTACGATGAGCAAGACAATGTAATTGGTGTTCAGACTGGGGACAAAGGAAGAGATAAGGACGGCAAACCGAAAGAAAATTTTGAACCAGGCCTTATCATTAAGTCCAAAGTAACTATTTTTGCCGAGGGTACGCGGGGATCGCTTTTTAAGCATGTTGCTACGAGACTGAACCTCTATGAAGGCAAGAACCCTGATGTTTACGAAGAAGGTGTTAAAGAAATCATTCAAATGCCCAAGGGCACGGTAAAGGCCGGGCAAGTGATTCATACGTTAGGTTTTCCACTAAGTAAATCCATTGGTGGAACTTTCATTTATACTCTACCGGAGGATCGCATAGTTGTTGGGCTAGTCGGATATCTCGATACACGCGATCCGCTTTTTGACCCACATAAAGAACTTCAGCGACTCAAAACTCATCCGTTCATCTATAAGATGATTGAGGGTGGGCAAGTAGTCGCCTATGGCGGAAAAACTCTTCCTGCCGGGGGCTGGTATTCAATGCCTAGGCTTTATCATGGCGGCATGTTGGTTTGTGGTGACTCAGCAAGTATGGTTGACGTTCAAAAGCTTAAAGGGATTCACCTGGCTATGAAATCAGGAATGTTGGCAGCAGAGACAGCCATTGCCGCATTGGCTGCAGGCGATTACTCGCGCGGGTTTCTGTACAGTTATGAACAAAAAGTACATGCCAGCTATATAAAAAAGCAGCTCTATCGTGTTCGAAACTTTCATCAAACACTCGGCATCGGAATTTTTGAATCTATGCCCTTAATTGCATTACAAGAGATAACAGGCGGGCGAGGATTGACAGATAAAATGGCCGCAACTGTGGATCGCAGTCACACAGAGCCGCTCGTCGAGGTATGGGGTGCTGAAGGCGCTAATAGCGAAGATGCTTTGCTTCCCAAACCTGATGGGAAGCTGTTCTTTGATAAACTTTCTTCGGTGTACTTGACGGGTACTCAGCATGACGAGAATTCGCCAAACCATTTGAAGGTTTCTGATACGAGTGTTTGCTCAGATGTCTGTTATGAAAAGTTTCATTCTCCATGCAATCACTTTTGCCCTGCGAACGTATACGAAATGGTTCCTGTCGTGGGAGACGAAGAAAAGAAAAGGCTGCAGGTAAACTACACGAACTGCATTCACTGCCAAACGTGTGACCTTAAGTGCCCATTTGACAATATTGACTGGACAGCCCCGGAGGGTGGTGGTGGTCCTCAGTACACAGAAACTTAATTCTTAGTGGGCGCAGATTTTGGTGTCATCGCTTCGCTTCTAACCGCCGTATTGTGGGCGATTGCCGTCATTTTGTACCGTCAGGTCGGCAGATCGATGCCGCCACTCATTCTCAATCTTTCAAAGAATATATTCGCAATACTCATCTTCATACCTGCCTACATTATTTTGGTAAAAACCAATGCAGCGGTGGGCGACTATTCGTTTGTAAGAACCGAGCTATTAGCCTTGTCCTCACGAGATTGGTTCACCATAGCTGTTAGTGGAGTTGTGGGAGTCGCTATTGCAGAAGTTCTCTTTCTAGAGTGTCTGAATCGAGTCGGTGCTGCGATGCAGGCTATCATCGACTGCCTTTATTCTCCGAGCGTGATTTTGGCAGGATACTTAGTGCTCGGAGAGATTGCACCACCTGAAATATTTCCAGGTGTGATGGCCGTCCTAGTGGGTGTATTTTTAGCAGGATTTGAGCCTCCACAAGGTGTCGCTATTAATAGAAGAGAAAAGACGATTGGTTTTATTCTTGGTGGTATCAGCGTCATTCTTCTTGGTTATGCCGCGACGATGGTGAAGCCACTAACAGAAACCGCCGGTGCCATGACAGTAACTCTTGGAAGATTTTTGTTTGGCACTCTTGCGATGTTGATTTGGGTGTTACTTCGCTACGGATTCCGAGGAGTTAAAGTGGCTTTCACTCCTCAAAGAGAGTGGTACATGCTACTTCCGGGGGCTTTTTGTGGCAACGTGCTGGCCACATTTTTTTGGATAGTTGGTTTTCACCTCACTGCGGCTGGTCGCTCGGCAATACTTAACCAGACAACAAGTATATTTATGATTGTCTTCGCGCGCGTTTTCTTGAAAGAGCCAATTACCAAACTTAGAGTTGCGGCGATGGCTATGGCAGCTTCTGGCGCTGCGTGGGTAGGGTGGTACTGGCGCTAGTTAGTTTTCAGTTTTCGTTAAGTGTGATAGTGATCTTGACAAAGTGTTTGCTCCTCACTGAGCAATTGCTGCTGCAAACCTTGCGCGTCGTGAGTTTTTTGAAATGGAGATTTATTTAGGAGTCATTACTTGTCAGACAAATAGAAAGATTAGCATTGATTCGGTAAAATCGTTATTCAATTTTCGCTGTCAAAAAGGAGAGCAGTTTCTGAGTGGCAATCGACCTATGAGATATTTGGTTTTTTTGGGCATCATCTAGTTCTGCCATGGATTTATCAAAACCTTCAGGCACAAAGACGGGATCATACCCAAAGCCGTTCCTACCGGTGGCTTTCTTTGCAATTTGGCCTTTCAGCTCTCCTACGAAGTCGTATCTTTCGCCTTTTTCGTCGATAAGGCAGAGATGGCAAACAAATCTAGCGTCACGGTTTTGGTTTGTTCTTAGCTCCACCATCTTTAATAGCTTCGTGTAGTTCTGCAAATCGGAGGCATTCTCTCCTGCATATCGGGCAGAGTGAACTCCGGGTATATTATTTAGCCCCGAAACCTCCAAGCCAGAATCATCTGCTACAACGAGTTCGCCAGCTTTCACTTTCGATAGGGAGCGGGCTTTTATAAAGGCATTCTCTTCAAACGTCTTGCCAGTTTCCTTAGGTGCGGAATAAGCGCCGGCATCCCTTAGGGATTTCACATGAAATTGTAATGGCGCTAAAAGTCTTTCGAACTCTTTTAGCTTTCCTAAATTTGTTGTCGCAATCCAAAGTGTATTCACTTTTTCTTCCTCAGCCGACAAGTTAGCTCAAACTTGGTAATAATTTTTGAACATCAATTTTTGCATGAGTGAGTGCTTTGAGTTGGAGTTGTTGAAGTTCCATGCATCCTTTTTCGCAAAGATCTGCGATCTCATTTAATTGTGTACGATTGATGCACTTTCTTTCGGACGTGCCTTGCACTTCCACAATTTCTTTCCTATGGGTCATCACAAGATTCACATCAGCATCCGCTTGTGAATCTTCATAATAGTTTAAATCTAAAATCATTTGTCCCTCAAACCATCCGGCGCTAATTGCCGAAACATAACCCAGCAAAGGTGTGGTCTGAAGATTCTCTTCTTGGACGACTTTGTTAATAGCTATTACGAGCGCAATAAAACCACCCGTAATAGCAGCGGTGCGTGTCCCGCCGTCCGCCTGCAAAACATCGCAATCAACTACAACAGATCTTTCGCCTAGTAACGAAAGATCTGTGACGGCCCTTAAAGAGCGCCCGATGAGTCTTGAAATTTCCTGAGTGCGCCCACTTGTTAAGCTCTTTTCGCGACGAAGCCGATCATGAGTTGAGCGTGGGAGCATACCGTACTCTGCGGTGACCCAACCTTTGCCGCTCCCTTGCAGCCACCTGGGTGGTTGTTCTTCAAGGCTAGCTGTGCACAGTACTCGTGTAGATCCATACTCGATGATACAGCTGCCTTCTGCATAGAGGTTGACACCTGTTTCAATTTTTACGGGGCGCATTTGGTCGAGTTTTCTTCCGTCAATTCTCATCGCGTGAACTTACAACGTTCGTGGTTTTTATCCAAGAGCCGATTGCTTCGAGTATCTTTTTTGCGTTAGACCCAGCGGATTGGTCTTTAATTATGGCCTTTCGGTCCGAGGCATTTGATAGAAAACCTGCTTCCAATAAAACAGAAGGATACGAACTGCCCAATATTTGAAACTCCGCCTCTTTGGTTCGAACAGTTTGAACATCTGTGGTGCGTAGTGCTTGTTGGAGATGCTTTGCGAATTCCCGGCTTCTTAGAATCTGATTTCGCCTTTCGAGGTCTTTTAAGATAACGTCGGGAATAGACGCTTCAAACAATTCTGGCGCAGGGCTCGAGAGAGATGCCAGAAACCCCTGTCTTTGTACGCCTGTCAGTTTCTCTAATGTGAAGATCTCGGCTCCTTTGGCTCGCTCGTCATAACTACTGTTATAGTGAATGCTGATAACCAGAGATGGTTTGCGATGGTTGACGATGCGTAGCCTCTCCTCGAGATCCATCCAGCGATCGGTATTTCGCGTAAGTTCAACAGAATACGTTTTTATCTTTTGGCGTAAATGGATTTCTTGGATTTTGAGGGCAGTATTAAGAGCCAGCTCTGACTCCAGGAGATCGTGATAAGATGAGCCCTTGTCGGCTCCCCCATGTCCGGGATCAATTAAAATCAAAGGCCTCGGCGAGGGGAAAGTTTGCGTACCTGAAGGAAATGTCTCGAAGGCCACGAAGAAGACCGAGGCCAAAACGAGTCTCGACATTGTTGAAAGTACACGATCACGCATTCTTTCATATTAACCTACTTGGGACTGTGGTACACAAAACACCTTATGCCTCGATTTTTGGCTGTTTCATCAACTGGTCTTCTGGACGTCCTGGAGCAAGAGCTCACTGACTTAGGTTTTAGACCTGGCCCCAAAATACCTGGGGCTGTGCCATTTGAAGCGTCGTGGGAAGGTTGCTACAGAGCGAATTATGAGCTTCGAAGCGCCACGCGGATTCTCTACCCGATTGCGGATTTTTTCGCTTATGACGGTGAAGACCTTTATAACAACATTCGAAAAAGGCACGATTTCACAAAGTACATCAATTGTGAGGGAACTCTCGCTGTCTTTTCAACGGTGGGTGAAAGTAAACTCACAGATCAACGTTTTGTTTCGATGAAAGTTAAAGATGCGATTGTCGATCAGTTTTACGAAAAATATGATCGACGGCCTAATGTCGAAAGCAAACAGCCGGATTTGCCTATAGTCGTGCACGTTATTAAAAATCACGTTCATGTCGCTCTAGATACTTCGGGTGAATCACTCTATCGCAGGGGCTATAAAACAGAAACTGTAACTGCCCCCATAAAAGAGCACTTGGCATTCGCCCTTCTCAAGATGACGGGTTGGAAACCCGGCATAACACTCGTCGACCCAATGTGTGGATCGGGGACGTTTTTGATCGAGGCCGCATTGTGGGCGGCGCAAGTGGCTCCCGGCACTTTCAGGCGACGGTTTGCTTTTCAAAGATGGCTGAATTTTCAGAAAGACAAGTATCAGTTGATCACGCAAGAGGCTTCTCAGCGAGAGCTTGAGGTGCCCGAAAGCCCCGTTTACTTTGGGTTTGATCAAGACAGATCTGCAATTAGGGCGGCAAAAGAAAACGCGCAGAACGCTGGCGTTGAGTCGGCTATTGCCCTTAGAACCCAGTCTGTGCAGTTATTGACGCCTCCAGAGGGAGTTGAGCCGGGGATAGTGGTAATTAATCCCCCTTATGGCGAGAGATTAGATTTTGAAATCGAAGAAGCCTATCGTGACCTTGGATACACATTAAAGAAAAATTTCGCTGGCTGGGATGTATGGATACTTTCTGGAAATGCCGATGCACTGAAGTTTTTGCAGATGAAAAGCGATAAGAAGTTTCGAGTTTTCAATGGTCCAATCGACTGCCGTTGGCTTAGATATCAGGTGCGTCAGGGCCCTGAACGACCAACTACTTAGAAGTAGCTGACAGAGAAAAGGCACTTTTTTTTACCTTTTCGTTTAGGCGGGTTTGTAGATAGCCGCGTAGGCGGCAATCAAGAGACTCAACGTGAGTACGCCAAACAGGATTCGGGCTTTGGATGGCACCTTCCAAATAAATGCCAGCCATGCGCCAAGAAAGAGCCAAACGGCGAGTTTAATATAAACCCAAAGGCTCCAATCCCTCATAATCCCGAGACGAGCGAGTAATCCAAACCCAGTAACAAGTGCGATAAGTAACGCCACTCCGTGGACAATGCTTACGAGTTTACGTCTTTTAAAGTTTGCTTTTTGGCCACCTTCAACTCGGTAGAGACTGACTCCGCCCAAAATGACTAATAACAAACCCCAGCTCAAAATATGAATCAATTTGTAAAACTCGTAAGACATTTGGCCTCAGTCGGTAGGATTACCAGTAAATACCTTTAGTAGGTATGAACGATAGACCCATTCTGTATAATTTCGTTCAAACTCTGCCCGTTATTGGCCCGAACGTGAACAAGATGGAGCTTATCGGAAAGCCTGGCTTTTACAACTTTAGAAAAGCGAATCTCTGTTCTTTCGCAGTCTTGCCCCTCAAGCGTCACAGTGGGAACAATAAGTAAGACGTTGCCGTCTTGAATCTCAGCTCTCACTCTGTCGAGTTTCATGCAAGTGTTGGTCAAAAAACCGCGAATCTTGAGTTCTGTTGCGCCGTCATCAGTGAGCTTGGATTCTAGGTCATAAACATCGGCGTAGAGCTCGGCGTCTTGAGGAGCATTTGGCTGCGCCAAAGAAACATTGATGTTATTTTTGACGACTTCTTCTTCGTTTTCCCCTTTTGCGGTGATCGTGTAATCGCCGGCATTGAGTAGCCCGATGTTAATCACTTTTTTGTAAGGTTGAATTTGCATAGTGCAAATCGCGCCAGAAGCAAAAAGCTCTTTGTCTTCAATAACAATCTTCTTATTTGTTTTGTCGACTGTAAAAAAAGTAGGCCCCATTTTGTGACAGCCATTCGGATAAAACCCCGAAATGACAATCTGAGAATTGTCATTTGAGTCAAATCCAACTGGAACAAATGCGTGGTCCGGAATTTTGTTTTGCTCTTTAGTCTCAAAGCTTTGCGCCTGAGCGGATGATGCGAAAGCGACAACTAGAGCTATAAGCCCGCAACTAAATGATTTCATGATTTCCCCCTGTTTTGGACCAAATCACACTGAGTAAATAAAACACTCACTCACGTAGATTTGGACTCCTTCAGTTAACAACTAAAACGAAGGAGTCCACTATGTAATGACTTTTATCATTTTTTCAAAATGTATTTTTTTTTGGTGCAGGGCGCTTTCTCGGAGTGTCTCTCGCACCATTTCTTAAACGTAGCAAGCAAACGACACGGGGACAGCCCCTGGTGTCGTCTGATTCCCTTAGTGACGTCTTTCTTCAATTATCTTTTCTTTAGACTCTTTAACGCGCCTAGATAGAATATGACTAGCTTTTGTGATCATCTCGTAGAGATCTCCGCCTTTTTCGCTAGCAATAATGTCATGTTTCCAGGCATGAACTTTCATCAAAGCAGAAAACACCTTGGGATTTGTTTCGTTCAAAATGACATCCACTGTGCTTTCGGCAGGCAAGATAGCGTCTAGGCCTTCGAGGTGTTCAGCCACATGAGTTTCGATGCTTTCTGTTAGGTCGAAGTGTTCGCATTTGATCACATGTTTCATATTGTCCTCCTAGTTCTATAATTGTGCCTATATTCGAAAAATCAAGGCACGGCCTCCTACTTTTTCTTGCTAGTCTCTATAAGCGATTTATATCGCTTTAATTGAGCTTTGACGTCTGGAGGTATATTGGTCCCTAGCGAGCCACTGAAAGATACAACAATGGCGTCCTCAAGCTCTTTGTAGCAGGCTTTTGCAACGGAGGTTTTAGGGTCTTTGACGATACACTCCTTGAGGTACATTTCGGAAAGTGGATAGAGAAGATTTTCTTTTAAATGGCGATCACAAGTCGCCAGCCATAGCAAAAGACTCTGTGTTTGTTCAGAAGGCAGGTCTTCATTGAGACGTTTATAAATTATACCAGAGAGCCTAAGATAGACGACAGCTTGTCGGTCTAGATCTTCGGTCGCAAAGGCTTGAGCCCTGTCGTAAAGGCATTTTGCTTCTATGAAATCTGACTGATTCTTGCAGTATTCCTGATTTTTCCAGGCCTGGAATTCGCCAATCCAGGCTTCGATTGATTTTCTGAGCGGTGGTGGAAGCTTTCGGTTTTTCAAAATCTTAGTGAAGTCTTCTACGCCCTGCTCAGGATCTTGCCTGTTCCGCGCGACTATGGCGAGATTTCTATTCAAAGCAGATTCAAGCTGTTCATGGTTGGTATTCTTGGGGTAACTTACAATCACTTCTGCAAATAAGTTGTAAGCTCCTTTGAATTCGCGCGTGAGGTAAAGCCACTCGGCTTTCTCAAATTTGCTATCAAATGATTCCGATTTTTCTTGCGTTGACAAAGACGACTGCCAGTTCATCTGAACATGGCAGGTCATGCAGATACCGTAAGTACTCTTCGCCATCCATCGAGCATATTCTTTGTTGCCCCCCTCAAAGGCTTGCGCAGTTCCTACAAGGTGCTCTTGCAAAACTTCTCTAGAGGCACGAAATCCGGGCAATTTCAGCATGTGCTGATCGAGGGAACTTTTCGACACATCAGCCATGTGCCGAAGAGCCGTCTGAATGGGGACTTGATTTGCTTTAGCATCGAATCGTTTTTGACTAGAAAGATAAGGTTCGAGCTTCTTTAAGTCAGTGTAGAACTCGCGCATAACTCCTGTAACGGAGGATTGATTCTCTGCTGGCTTTTCTTGAGAAGCTTTTTTGCCTGAAGAGCACGAAACTAAAAGAAAACTAGCTAAAAAAACCAGCGAAAACTTTGATCTCATGGAAGGTCCTCCGAAGTTTGTCCTTGGATGTCAAATTCTGCGACTAGGGCCGCATGATCTGAAAGTCTATTCCATGGGCGGCCACTAATCACCTTCTGATTTAAAAGGTCGAGCCCTCGAAAGTAGATCCTGTCAAGTTTTAATAGGGGCATTGCTGATGGAAACGATCTGGCATGACGTCTTGTCGTAGACCAAAAGATTTCAGAAAGTTTGTTGTTTTGCGAAAAAAGAGGCGTGAGTTTTTGGTTCCAATCGTTGAAGTCGCCTGCGAATAGGATTTTTTCTTTGGCATTAGTGTTTTCAGAAAGCCATTTTGACATCCATTTCGCCTGTGACCACCTGCCTGCTTCCAAAAGATCGAAATGAGTGCAGCACAATAAAATATTTTGACCTTTCTCTTCAATGTTAAGCCGACACGTGAGTAGGCCGCGTTTCTCTAGTTTGTTTGTGGAAATGTCATAATTGATAACGTCCTCAAGTGCAAACCGACTGAGGATTGCATTTCCGTGATGGCCGCGCGAGTGAACAGAGTTCTTTCCATAGGCGTGATGGTCCCAAATCTCATGTGCTAAGTATTCGAGCTGAGTGCTTGGGTTCGGTAGAGCCGATTCATCATGAAAATCATGTAGCATACCTCCCACTTCTTGCAGGAACACGAGATCTGCCTCTAACTGGCGTATGCCCGCCCTCAGTTCCTCGAGTATTTTGGTTCCCCGCCAATTGTAACCTTTATGAATGTTATAGGATAGAACTCGAAGTCTCATTATTTTGCTTGAGAGCGGTCTATCCAAAGAATTCCGTTTGATGTTTCAAGAAGCGATAAGGCAACGCTGCCAATGAGTCTTGATTCAAACTTTCCGGACTCAGATCCCAGTGCAACCATAACGCCCTTTTTCTTTGACAAAGAAGTCAGTTCATCAATCAAGGAAACGTCAGAACCTTTTAATGTAAGCTTTGCTGGCACCTTGCTTTGCCTAGCAAGGTTAAGGAAGTCCGCCCCATTTTTTTGTGCATTTTTTCTTTCTGCAGTCGACATAGGAGTTGATGTGATCCAGCCGCCGCCAATGATATAAACGCCAGACTGGATAAGCGCGCTCATATTCGAAACAATCTTATGGTAGACAATGACCTTTGCACTGAAATGTTTGGCGTATCGCAAAACATGAGCAAACGCTTTTCGGCTAGAAGTTGAAAAATCAGTGGCGAACACAATGGTTTTTAAAGCAGAAAGATCTAATCTGTCGCTAGGAACTACAAGCAGGGGCGTTTTGCTTTTAAAAAGCAAGCTTTGAGTGAAGCTTCCAGCGCCGCGACCTTCGTAGTCTGGGGAAGTCTTGAGTGTCACGATACATTGTGCTCGCTGAGAGCGCGCGAAGCGGGAAAGCAAGAGAGCCGCCTGATCTTGCCCTGGCTTCGTGGAGCGAAGAATCTTAAGAGGACGAACTCCACCTTGTTCAAATTTTTTAAGGAGATTTCTTGATTCTTCTAATACAGCCAGTTCCAGCTTTTGTGAGAAGGCTACAGAGAAAGTTTGTTCAATCTGGAATATATCAGGCGACATGACAAAAACGGGTTGGACGATTACTCCTCGTTCAGCGAAAAACAGGCTCAACGACTTGAGTAATCTTTTGTTGTACTTCAGAAATTTAGGCTGAGGGTCAATGGCCCAAAGAATCTTTTTGAGAGTTTGATCTGATTTCATAGGCCATTCACTCTTTCTATTTAAGTAGTTTTTTAAGTCTCCTAATATCATTTACCATATCTGGTAGGCGGCTCAATGCTGATAAAATACGGAGATGCTTTTGAAGACTTTGCAGTGGATATCCTGCGTAGGCACCAGCTTCTTGTACGTCTTTTGAGACTCCGGCCATACCCCCCAGTTGGACGCGGTCAGCCACATGGACATGATCCGATACGGAAGCTCTGCCGGCTGCAAGGACGTACTTTCCGAGCGTGGAGGAGCCTGCCATCATGAATCCTGCCGTCAAAACAGAGCCTTCACCAACGCTGCAGTTGTGAGCAATGTGGATCAGATTGTCTAGCTTCGCGCCCTTACCAATAACCGTTGCCCCAAAGGTGGCTCGGTCAATCGTACAGTTGGCGCCAATTTCCACTTCATCTTCAATTATTACGTAGCCTCTTTGGGGAATCGAGTGATGTCGACCGGAGCTATCAGTTGTGAGCCCAAAACCTCGAGATCCTATGGTAGTATTTGGTCCAATCTCACAAAAACTGCCAACTCTTGTTCCAAACTGAATAATGGCTCCTGAATGGATCACTGTGTTATCACCGACGCAAACTCCGTCTTCGAGAACAACATTGGCTCCGATGACGGCGTGCTTTCCAACTTTAACATGCTTTCCTAGGGTCGCATTCGGTCCAACAAAAGCTGTGGGATCAACAAGGCAGTCAACACCGATCACAGCAGAAGGGTCCGTCTGCCTGGGCCATTGGCTCCAAGGTTCGGTGGTAAAAAAACGCTCAATAATCTTCGCGGCTGTCAGTGTTGGATTTGCACAGACGACAATCGCTATGTTTTTGTCTTCTACGAGAGGGTGTGCCGCTTGAGCCAATTTATCGTTTACCAAAAGGGCCGCGGGCGCCTTTAGCTGAAGCTGCGAAAGCATTTTAGGCTGCGCGGCATAACTGATGGTGAAAGGGCGCTGCTCTTCGATGGGTGTAACGTCTTCAACCAAAAAGTCAGGGATTCTCTTAAACGGGGTGGCGTCGGGGGTGGATTCTAAAATGACGCTAAACGGTATTTGAATCATTTGTGCCGGTACATAATAAGACCATGTGTGGGGTCATACGGAGACAAACCGACTGTCACTTTATCCCCCACCACGACTCGAATATTGAATCGACGCATTTTGCCGCAGAGCTTCGCTGAGACTTCTACGCCGTTGTCTAGTTTCACTTTATAGAGGCCGCCCGCCCCCGCATCGACCACTTTTCCATCAATTTGTGCTAAATCGTCTCTCGCCATAATCTAATGATTTGCCTTTGCTTCAAAATAGTTTACTTAACTCGCCATAAAAGAGAGTGCAGCATTTATATCTCTTGAGATAAATAAATGACATGATTCATCGTGACAAGGGGAACTTGAAACGGGGTAGGTATGGGGCTGAATTGGATAAGTTTTTTTAACGAGCAGTGTCCGGGCATACCTGAGAGCGCTGTCAAAGCAGTTCTGGGGCTGGTTCAAGACGGGGCCACCGTGCCGTTTATTGCCAGATACAGAAAAGAAAAAACGGGCAACTTGGATGAAGTTCAGGTCCAGGCGGTCATCGACCTGCATGCTACCTTTGAAGAGGTCATCAAGAGACAGGCCTACATTTTAAAAGAGATTGAGTCCCAGGGTAATCTCAACGAAAATCTTAAAAAGTTGATTTTAGAAACGAAATCCCTCGGCGAGCTCGAAGAGATTTATCGCCCCTACAAAAAGAAAAAGAAAACCAAAGCAACACTTGCTCGAGAAGCGGGCATCGAACCCTTTGCCGATTGGCTTTTGTCCATCTGCCGGGCGGAGCAAACTGACTCTCTGTCGGTAGACATTAAGGCGAGGGAGTTTACAAACGCAGCCAAGGGATTCTTGACTTACGACATGGTTATCAAAGGGGCACAAGATATCGTTGGCGAAAAAGTATCAATTGATCCTGAGTTGAGAGCTTGGTTACTTGCCGATGTACTTGAGTACGGAAAAATTCAAAGCCGCGCCGGAAAGAAGTACAAAGCGAACTCAAAATTCGAAATGTATCAGGAGTTTGAAGAACCCATCAAAAAACTGTTCGAAGAAAAAGCATCTCACCGGTATTTGGCCATGAGGCGAGGTTGGCAAGAAAGTGAACTCACAGTCACCATTTTACTTCGCGATGAAGAAGGGGTGGAAGCAAAATTTCAGAATTGGGCGTCACCTGCGCCGGCAGCCAGTGATTCGGCAATTTGTCAGATGTGTAAAGGGCTAGTAAGAGAGGCTGCTAAAAGTGCCTTTCAGCTGAGCGTTTTGCCCTCAGTTACAAATGAAGTTCACAGGAGATTAAAAGATCAAGCTGACGAACACGCGATACGTGTGTTTTCGGAAAACGTTCGAAAGCTATTGCTGGCTAGTCCGTTCGGCCCACGCTGCGTCTTGGGAGTGGATCCAGGTGTTCGAACAGGAGCAAAAGTGGCCCTTGTCGATAAGGGTGGTAACTATTTGTCTCATACGGTGATGCATTTTTTAGGAGAGCAAGTTGAAGGCACCAAGAAAATGCTCGGAGAACTGTTTGCCACCATCCCGGTTGACGCAATCGGAGTCGGTAATGGAACCGCTGGGCGCGAGACCGAAGCAGCGGTACGAAAGATCGTCCAAGAACTTGGGCTCACTATTCCAGTTGTTTTGGTTAACGAAAGTGGCGCAAGTATTTATTCGGCATCCGAAGTTGCGCGTGAAGAGTTTCCGAATCTTGACCTGACAGTTAGAGGGGCTATTTCGATTGCTCGCAGGTTGCAGGACCCACTGGCGGAACTTGTTAAAATTGATCCCAAAAGTATTGGAGTCGGTCAGTATCAGCACGATGTCTCTCAGCCCAGGCTTAAGAAATCTTTGGATTTTATTGTTCAATCGTGCGTGAACCACGTTGGTGTTAATCTCAATACAGCTTCTAGCTATTTGCTTCAGTATGTATCAGGAATTGGGCCGCAACTTGCGCAGCAAATTGTTGGACATAGAAAAGAAAAGGGTCTCTTTAAATCACGCGATGAACTTTTGAGTGTGCCGAAGTTTTCCTCGAAAGCGTTTGAGCAGGGGGCAGGTTTCTTGCGAGTGCTCGAGTCAGATAACGTGCTCGATAGAACCGGAATTCACCCAGAAAGATATGGTGCGGTGAGAGATATGGCTCAAACCTTGGGTCTTACGCTGTCACAGCTTGCTAGTCTCGACGGCATCTCAAAATTAAAAGAAGAGAAAGCGAAATTTGCGCCACTCATTGGAGAGTTCACTTTTGTTGATATTGTGTCAGAGCTTGAAAAACCGGGGCGTGATCCACGTGATCCTTATAAGGTTTTCACTTTTCGAGAAGACATTCACGAACTTAAAGACCTTAAAGAAGGAATGCTTTGTCCGGGCATTGTAACTAATGTGACTAACTTTGGTGCTTTTGTGGATATCGGAGTCCACCAGGACGGCTTGGCTCATATCTCGGAGCTGACTCACAAATTTGTAGACGATCCCAAGTTGGTGGTTAGTCCCGGTGATCAAGTTCAAGTGAAAGTGCTAAAGGTCGACCTCGATAAAAAACAAATCGCTCTTACGATGAAGCTCACGGATCCGCCTGCAAGATCTCCTGGTCAAACCAGATCGCCACACAATCGTGCCGGGGGTTCTGAAAGTAGAGAGACCCGCCCAAGGCGTAGACCTGAGAACTCAGAGGCGCCTCAAAGAAGTGGTGATGGCGACAGTCGCTCTGCCAATCGCCCTGCTCGGCGAGATCGAAATGGGGAGTCGGGTGGCGATGCTCGGCGCTTTTCGGGTAGAAGCGGCAGCGAACGCCCACAAGGCCGAAGGGGCGATGCACCCAAAGAAGGTTCAACGCAAAAAGGTGGCGGAGCAAAATTTCGAGATGAAAAAGGTAGATCCGGCGATCGTCAAAAAAACTTTGGCGGCAAAGATGGCTCGAAAGCACAACCAAGACGTGAAGGTGGCAAACCGTTCAACAATTCTTTTGCTGACCTAGCCAGTTTGCTAAAGAGGAATTGATCACTAGCTAGAAAAAAAGCTGACAGTGTAATTTAGAGGAAGCGGGAATTAGGCCAGAGAAGACTTGGACCTTGCTCAAGTCCAAGCCCTCTTGGCCCATGTGACCAAATCTACAAATGGACGGATGATTCGCCCATCCATTCAGAGTAATGGTAGACATCGCTGTGATACTTGCAGTCGTCGCAAAAGCGCTGGAAGCGATTTCGCGCAGCGAATTCTCGGTTGCAGATATTGCAACTTCTCCTAGGACGGTCTCCTACTTTAACGCGAGCTGAAAATTTGCTTTTGTTTTTCATGTTCCTGTCCTTTCAACAAGTCCAAATCCCCATAATGTGTAACGGGTTGCTCAAGAGTTTACGACTTTTTGAACACTAAGTCCAACGAGCTACCCCGCCATGTATGCGCAAGTTTTTCGCACCTATTGCACTTTATACCCACTCTGGTACTGAATTGCACCATTTTTTGTTTACATATGGGCTTCAGCTGGCCGCCATTTGGCTAATGGAGTTTAAGAACTATTGAACAGGTAAGGTTTTTATTTGAAACGCGTAGTGTCGTAAAATTTACAACTAATGGCTGGCGTAAAATTCAATAATTTTTATTGTGAGAAATTCACACTTTAGAAGTCTAAGAAGGTCTCTTTCGACGCTGCCCAGGGAAGGGCAGAAGTTGGAGCCCACAAGACTACTCCTTTTGAGCTAGAATGTGTTCTGCCATTTCGACGAACCCATCACCACTTTCCTTGCCGGTAAGAAATTTGGGTAAATGGGTGATGTTGTCCATTGCTGCTACAATGTTTTGCACGCCCACACTGAGATCAAATAGACGGAACAAGGGTTCATCGTTGGGTGAGTCTCCAATGAAGACGCAGCTCTGATCTCTGATGACATCGGGTGCGTATTTTTTGAGATAAGTAACGACCATCGAGCTTTTGTCAAAGTCGCCAAACCACGCATTAACATGGATAGAGCTAATCTTGGCATTTGCACCAAACTTCTCGAACTTCGAGGCAATGAGCCGGACCTCCGGCATAGGTAAGGGTGGAGCAATATCCTCGGTAAAATCGACAGAAACGTCTGATATTCTAAAGTCCTGATCGCTAGAAAGCTGCGCTCGCGAATGCTCCTTAAGGAGTGACTCGGTGAATTCGAGGAGGCGTTTTTGACCACTTCGTATTTCGTTGTAGGGTTCGGCGTAGGTCCGTTCCATTATCCTGTTTCTGTAAGAATAAATAAGAGCGCCGTTTTCACCGATGACACCTTCGACGGGCCAAAAACGAGCGATCATTTCGCACCACCCAGCCGGTCGTCCAGTTACCGGAACGACTCTTATTCCCTGGTCTTGGAGCTTCCACATGGCCTCATAGGAGGTTGCAAGGAGCTTCCCGTGAGTTGTTAGGGTGTCGTCAATGTCGGTGAATACATACTGGATATCAGGCACTTGCAGCTTTGACAGGGGGTTCATTGTTGGGGAGTTAGGGTTCACGTTGCCTCCTCGGGTTGTCTCCTTGACCTTTGCATTAACTTTTTTGATTTCGCCTTGCGTATGAGAAAAAAACCATTCATTTTTACTTTCAAGTCAACTTGGGTGGGCGCAGCAATGGCAAAATCGGCATCTGGACGAAAGTTGGTGATCGTCGAATCACCGACCAAGGCCAAGACAATCAGAAAATTTTTACCCAAAGATTTCGTCGTGGACTCATGCATGGGACACATTCGCGATCTTCCGCAATCTGCAAAAGACATTCCTGAAAAGTACAAAAAATTGCCATGGGCAAAAATAGGAGTCGATGTAGAGCATGAGTTTGCTCCGCTCTACTGTATTCCGAAGAACAAAACAAAAATCGTCAGTCAGCTGCGCGAGTTAGCGAAAGATGCTTCTGAGATTTACCTTGCGACGGACGAAGACCGCGAAGGGGAAAGTATCAGTTGGCATCTATTAGAAGTGCTCAAGCCCAAAGTGCCCGTGCGCCGAATGGTTTTTCACGAAATCACTAAAGATGCGATTTTTAAGGCGCTCAGCAATACGCGCCAGATTGATGAAGATTTGGTGAGAGCTCAAGAAGCTCGAAGAATCTTAGATCGACTAGTGGGTTACACTCTCTCACCTCTACTTTGGAAGAAAGTCGCCTACGGATTATCTGCTGGCCGAGTTCAATCGGTTGCGGTCAGACTACTTTGTGAACGAGAGATGGATCGTATCAAGTTTGTAAAATCAGGGTATGCGACTCTTTCTTCGAAGTGCAGCTGGCAGGGTGCGGCCTTTGAATCAAGACTCGTTGAGACGGGTAGCAAGAAAGTAGCTCTGGGGCGAGATTTTGACGGTTCGAATGGACAGCTTCAGAAAGAGCGCGAGCAGACTCACGTGGTCCTAAGTTTGGCGGATTGCTCGCGAATTGAAAAAGAGCTGGGGAGCGGACCCTTAAAAGTTACCGACAAAGAAGAGAAGCCGGTTTCACGAAAGCCATCTCCTCCGTTCATCACATCAACACTGCAGCAGGAGGCGAGTAGAAAGTTTGGTTGGGCGGCGAGAGAAACAATGAGGGCGGCCCAATCTCTTTATGAGCAGGGCTTTATCACTTACATGAGAACCGACTCTACTAACCTTTCTGAGCAAGCGATTAAAGCGTCGCGCGATCAAATATTGGCGCTTTATGGCAAAGAGTATTTGCCATCGGAGCCGAGATTGTATGGCGGCAAAAAAGTGAAAGGCGCTCAAGAAGCTCACGAAGCGATCCGGCCCGCTGGAGCCCAATTTGTGAAGCCCGATGATGCCGGGCTGTCGGGTGATTTGTTCAAGCTCTACGATTTGATTTGGAAGAGAACTATCTCTTCTCAAATGGAGAACGCGCGGCAAAAGCAAGTGCAAGTGAAGATGAACTTTCAGAATCATGTCTTTCAGGCGAATGGCATGACGATAGAGTTTCCGGGCTTTTTGCGGGCCTATGTCGAGGGGCTCGACGATCCGGAGCAGGCGCTTGAAGATCGTGAAGTTTTGTTACCTGCAATGAAAGTTGGCGATTCTCTAAAAATAGAATCCATTCAGTCACAAGACCACGAAACGAAACCACCCGCCCGTTTCACAGAAGCAACCTTGATACAAACTTTAGAAAAAGAGGGTATTGGACGGCCTTCAACTTATGCGCCAACTATGAGCACCATCCTTGACAGGGGGTATGCGCAAAAAGTGGGAAGCGCGCTGGCTCCGACGTTTACTGGCCTTGTGGTAAATCAACTTTTGCAAAGTCACTTTCCGCAATATGTGGATCCCGGGTTTACATCTTCGATGGAAGGGGCGCTCGATTCGATTGCTTCTGGCGAGAAGGACTGGATCGACTATTTGAAGACGATTTACTTAGGTAAGACGGGACTTCAAGAAGAAGTGAAGCGCAAAGAAAAAGTGATCGATCCTTCAGAGGCTCGCGAGATTCGGCTTTCTCCGCTAAAGAACTATGCTTTTCGTGTGGGTCGTTATGGCGCTTATGTGTGTCGGCAGCAAGACGAAGGTGAGGTTTGCGCTTCAATACCAGACTCCCAACTACCAGCAGACATCACAGCAGATGACATCAACAAGTTGATTGAGATTAAGCAAAATGGCGCCGACGCTCTCGGTAGAGATCCCGAAACTAATATGCCCGTTTATGCACTGACGGGTCGTTATGGTCCTTATGTGCAGCTCGGAGATTTGACAGAGGAAAATTCGAAACCAAAGAGAATGTCGATACCGCCGCCTATGTCTGCCGAAAATATCTCGGTAGAGCAGGCTCTCAAACTTTTGAGTTTGCCTAAAGTTTTAGGAACCCATCCGGCAAGCGGTGAAGAAGTAAAGATCGGTTTAGGGAGATTTGGCCCTTACGTTCAAATGAACTCCGATTTTCGTAGTATTCCAAAAGATAAAGATTTGTTTTCGATTTCTCTTGCTGAAGCGGTGGATCTTTTGAATCAGCCAAAGAAGGGACGCCGAGGAGGAGCCAAAAAGGTTCTGAAAGAAATTGGAATACATCCGTCAATTCAAGAAAAAATTGAATTGTTAGACGGTCGATATGGCCCCTATCTAAGTGTGAGTAGTCTCAATGCATCGGTTCCTAAAGATGAAAAATTAGAAGAAATCGATCTTACTCGAGCTGTCGCGATTCTTGCCCCTAAGTTAGAGGAAGCTGGAGGCCCAGAGGCCCTTCAAGCAAAAGCAGCAAAAGCGAAGAAGGTGAAGCCAGTAAAGAAAGTTGCAAAGAAAGCTGCTAGCCCCTCCGTCAAGTCAGTTGAAGGTGTCATAAAAGCTAGGCGCAGCTCCGTAGTGGGCATGAAGTCCGGTGGCGGCGAGATGGCCTCAGCTTCAAAAGAGCTGAGCAAGCCCGCGGTGAAGCTGCGAAAACGAACATAGGCTTGATTTTGAAGCGATCCTAAGGCAGTTTGACGCTATGCAAGCGGAACCGCTAACGGCTCAACTGCAGTTTCAACTCGAACGAGAGTTCCAGCCAGATCGAAACTTTGTAAAAGGTGGGCGAAGTTTTTATTTTTTTGATCTCGATGACAATGTCATCTTTCTTGCGACCTCCATTTATCTTTTCCACAAGAAGACAGGTAGCGAAGTAGCAGTTACCACCCAGGAGTACGCTGCTATCTCAAAAGATGTATCTGAAAGAGGACCGTGGAAAGATTATGAATTGCGTCTCGACTCAGAAGTCGGCAGTTTTCGAAGGTTTCGAGACCTTGGGTTTACAAAAGAAACCTTTAGCGAGTCAGATGTCAAAAATCTCAATGGCCTCGCAGAAGAACACTTTATCGTAGATCTTGCTCACGCGATGGGACTCCCCGACTTTCATTGGAAGGGGCCCTCGTGGAATTGTTTTTATCACGCTACATTCAACGCTAGGCCTGTATCATTGATTACAGCCCGTGGGCATCACCCTGAAGTTCTGAAAGCGGGATTTAGAGAAATGGTAAATCGAAGACATCTTCATCGAGAACCGAATTACGTTGATATCTTTCCGGTGAATCATCCAAGCACGCGCAATATGTTAGGTGATCCAGAGAAAAAGTGGTCAGTCGCGCGTCTTAAGCAAGAAGCCATTTACAAGTCGGTTGAGACAGCTATTGAGCGATTCGGCAATAATCCGCACCACAGATTTGGTATGTCTGATGACTCGCCAGAAAATCTCGAACTCATTACAGAGTCCATGCGCGAATTAAAACGTCGCTATCCTCTGATGAGCTTTTTCGTCATAGACACACACCAAGAGCGATTTATTAAACGGGAAGTCTTTGCCGGCGGCAGCAAGAAGAACTCTCAAGTGCGCCCAGAGTCATCTTTGCAACTAGACTTAGCTCTAGAGCCGAATCGGGAGCTATGCTCCATCGCTGCGAGCTCTTCGGTTGAGACTTAAAAGAATTAGCCTCTGGTCCTAAAATGGACCCAAAGAAAAATCTTCGTAAAACTTTCCTAATAGAAAACTGAAAATATAGTTATTATATTCAGACGAAGTGAGGAAAAAATGCTCCGAAGAATTTTTAAGAACTTTTCGATAATAGTCCTGGTCGTCTTAGCATCTGGTTCGTCGATATCGGCCGAACTGAAGTGCAAGTTAATTCCGTCAATTATGAATCTCATGCTAGGTCAGCACATACTTTTCAACGAGTTCAGCACCAATTTAAATAGTAGGCTCATTGATCAATATATAAAGAGTCTTGATACGACAAAAACCTACTTGATTCAGTCGGATGTGAAAGCCATTAAAGATATTTTATCTGGAACCTTCAGGCGATTTCAAAAGGGCGCATGCAATGATTTAGATCGCGTGCAAAAAGTATTTTTGAAAAGAGTCGATGAGAGGACTGTTTTCGCAAAGAAATATTTGGCCGAAAAGGATTTTAAAATTGACCCTAAAATTGAAATACAGGTTTCGAATGACGATCGAGAATACCCAAAAACCAAGTCTGAAGCAGAAGGTTATTTAAAAAAATACATTCAGTGGCAGGTCGCGAACTTCGTAGCTTCTGGAACCGAATTGAAGGAAGCGATTCAACAGGTTGCTCGTCGCTATGAGAGAAACGAAAAAAATTTGAAAGACGTGAAAGCTGAGGACCTCAATGTGAGGTATTTGGATTCGTTTGCAAACGCACTAGATCCGCATTCAAGCTTTCTATCAAAGGACATGCTTGAAGAGTTTCAGATAAACATGCGTTTATCACTTGAAGGGATTGGGGCGACCTTGAGCTTTCAGGATGGCTATACCGTTGTTGAGCAATTAGTACCTGGTGGAGCGGCTGCGAAGTCTGGGATTATTGAACCACAAGATAAAATCGTCGCTGTCGGTGAAGGGCAAGAGGGGGCGCTTGAGCCTGTTATTGACTTGTCACTTAAAGATGTCGTCAAAAAGATCCGCGGAAAAAAAGACACGATCGTAAGGCTTTCCATTTTAAGAAAGCGAGCGGACAAACCTGAGAGGTTCACGGTCAGTTTGACGAGACAAAAAATTGATCTTGAACAGGAAGCCGCGCAGATCGAGTACATCGAAAAAGAAATCGACGGAAAGAAGCAGAAGTACGGAGTTATCAATCTCCCCAGCTTTTACAATGATGGTTCCGAATCAGGCAGGTCAGCAGCTCGCGATGTAAAGAAACTTCTTGCAGAAGCGGAGAAAACCAAGGTTGCAGGAGTTGTTTTAGATTTATCTTCAAACGGTGGCGGCTCTCTGGATGATGCCGTTAGTTTAGCTGGCTTGTTTTTTAAAACTGGCAACGTGGTTCGCACTCAAGGCGGAAGATCGAGTGGTAAGACATGGGCAGATCAAGATTCGAAAGTAGACTTCTCTGGCCCACTTGTTGTTTTGGTAAGTCGCTTAAGTGCTTCGGCCTCAGAAATTGTTGCTGGCGCACTTCAAGATTACAAAAGAGCGGTGATTGTCGGGGCAGATCACACTTTTGGTAAGGGTTCAGTTCAGCAAGTTGTCCCGCTACCAAGTCAGCTTGGTGCGTTTAAAGTGACGATGGATATGTTTTTTATTCCCGGCGGAAACTCCACTCAGCACAGGGGTGTCTCATCGGATATAGTTTTTCCGAGCCCGTTTTCTTCTGATGATATCGGAGAGAAAAGCTTGGATTATTCGCTTCCTCCTAAAACAATTCCACCGTTTTTATCTTCGGAAGCAAATTTAGAAGATCCTAAAAATCGATGGAACCCTGTTGAGAAAGATTGGTTAAAAACACTTTCGGGCGAATCTAAAAAACGTGTTGATGTGAACGAAGATTTTAAAAAAATAAAAGACGAAGTCGCAAAAGCGGAAAAGCGTAAGAAAGTATTGAAGATTGCCGACGTGTTAGAGTCCAAGGACGAAAAAGAAAAAGAAAAAGAAGCTGAAGACAAGAAGACCAAGTCTGCCGAGGCCATCAAAGAGAAGCGCCGTCAGGACTACCTAAAGCGTGCCGACATTCAAGAAGCAGTGAACATCGTTGCCGATCTTTCAATCTTAGAAGCGAAGGGGTCACTCAAGACCACGGCCAAAAACTAGTTTGCTTCTTAACCGCAGTTCGGCCCTGCGGTAGCATGCGAAGCACCCACGATCCAAGATTGTTTATGCTTCCGCCGGACCAAAGCTGTTCGCAACAGATTCGCGCACTGATTGCGGCGACTGTAATAGAGCTATGTTCAGAAGTTGAGATGGCATCACCTTCTTGGGCTAAAAAATGCCACCTTTGAGCCAGCCGTGGTTTGTGTCTGAAGTCGAATCTCTCAAAGCATATGCACTGCTGGAGTCGCCATATGGATTTCGTTTTAAAAATATATTCGTGCAAAGCAACTTTTTAGAGAGGGTCTAGGAGTGTTGGGTGGAGTATTAGCTGGAGGCGATGTAGGCGATCCAGGTTTGGCATTCTTCGCCGACAGTGACAGGTTTGAAAACGCCGTCGCCTTCTCCTTTTTTATCTGTACCTTCCCAATAAACAATCGACTTTTTAAATCCAGCTTCAGCAAGAATTTCTTTGAGCTCTGGTATGCTCCACATACGCCAGTCGTAGGTAAAAACCTTTTCAAACTTCTTTTTACCCTTGGGCTTAAAATGAATATGAAAAATCGCGTGATTGGCAACGGGATCAAAAAGCTCCTGATCCCAGTAATAGGTGAAGTCAGAGTGTTTAGTCGCTTCTTCGTTCGCTTCGAAGCATGCGCTCCCACCGAACAAATCTATAACAAAAAGACCGTCTTGATTCAGCGATGCTCGAACCCTTTTGAAGTAGCTTAAAAGCTCAGCTCTTTTTTTAAAAATGAAGTACGAAAAGTTGAGACTACAGACTACATCAGCCTTAAGGGGTCTTTCATCCATGACATTTTGTTCATGCAACTGAACACGGTCTTTTTGATGACCTTTCAGTTTCTGAAACCAATGAGTAGTGCCGTAACCAAGAGGCTCCGTATCAAGATCAAAACCATGGGCTTCAAAGCCCGCATTGAGCTTAACCCACTCACAACAAATCTGAAACGTACCGCAAAAGTCTTCAAACAAAACACGAGGATCTTTTTTGTTAAAGTCCCTGTAGACCTTACGTAAAAAGCGCACGTCCGTGTCGGGGCTTTGAACAGCGTTTGTATAAAAAGCATACTTATCAAAAGGCAGATCTTTAGAGGATTTTCTAGACTCTTGGACCTTGACCTTAAAATCATGGGCCGCAGAGTTACCGACTGAGTTGAAGTTAGGCTTATGGAACTTCATGAAGTGTCTCCACGACTTGTTGGTAAATATCATTTTTTTGTGGCACAGTGGCCGTCTCAAGAGCGTCATGAAGGCCGATGCCAGGGACATTCTTGCCTGCAATAACTTGCGGGCGAGCGTGAAGCTCATAGAACAACTCTTGTGTGCAGCGATAGGCGAGATGTTCTGCAAAGTTTGTGACCTCTGTGTCTTCGTTAACAAAGATCACTCTATGTGTCTTGCTGACGGAACTTTTAATCGTCTGCCAATCGTAAGGATAAATACTTCTCAGATCGATGACCTCGATCGAAAACCCTTCGCTCTCAAGCTGAGCTGCGACCTCGGTACAAATGCCAACATGCCGACCATAGGTAACAAGGGTTAGATCGCTACCGCTCTTTACAATTTTTGCTTTTCCGATTTCAACTCTGAAGTCTTCAAGCTTTGGCCAGCTCGGTTTCCAGGTAGAGCGATCACCAATTGGTGCATCGATACGTTTTTTTAGCTCACTTTCATTCTCTGGCTCCCCAGGGATCAACTCTTTGCCCCGAATTCGCATGAGCGCTTTAGGCTTTAGATACAAAACGGGATTGGGATCGGCAATCGCTGAAAGCAGTAAGCCATAGGCGTCTAAAGGGTTTGACGGAATGACAATCTTCCATCCCGGCATACGGCTCGCCCAAGCATCAAAACTGTGGGAATGATAAACGGATCCGCGAATGCCCGCTCCGACCGGTGTCATCACAACAATCGGAATATTGTATTGTCCGTTAGAAACCCAGTGGGTATTGCCCGCCATCTTCAGCAAATCAATGGTGTTAAAGATGTAATCGCCAAACTGAATCTCCGCCACGCAGCGCTGGTTTGCTAAGCCAAGTCCAATTGCGGTTCCGATAATCCCTCTTTCATCAAGAGGTGTATTCCATGTGTTTCTGAGACCCTGAGTTGCCGTAAAAACTCCGCCGAGTGGTGCTCCTACATCTTGCCCAAAGATCTCCTTGAGATCCAAATTTTCTTCTGCGAAATGAAGGGCCATTCTAATTGCTTGAGCCATATTCGCCATTAGAACTTCCTCCAGTCACCGTTTTCGTTATTGGCATAGGTGTGATCCCAAATTGTATCTGCACTGGGTCCGGGCTCATCGCACACTTTTTCAAAAAGTATACGGTACTCGTTATCAAGTGAGGCCAGTCGCTCGAGATGTTCCTCTTTCTCGATCCATCCTAAGCGAGACAGTTTTTTAGAATACTCCGCAATACAACAGGTCTCTGAATCGACGAAGTTGGCGCCAGAAGCCGAAGAGTGTCCGTATAAGCGCGAAACAAAAATCTCAGAAAGCACAGGCCTACCTGTTTTCTTGATGTAATCGATGTCTTCTTTCATTTTTGCATGAACTTCAAAAGGATCATTCCCGTTGATGACGCTAGTTCTTATGCCGAAAGCTTTACCACGATCAGCGATGCTGGCTTCGCCATGCTGCGATTTGTAGTCGGTTGAGATGCCCCAATAGTTGTTTTGTACCGTGATGTAGATTGGCAGCTCTGAGCCTGGTCGTGACGACCAAACGAGACAAGACGCGAAGTCTCCTTCTGCAGTGCCTGCGTCGCCGCCGGTAACAATAGTGATTCCTTTTGATTTTGCTCTCATTTGCGCGCGGGCCGTTCCGAGTGCCATAGTGTACTGAACTTCAATCGGACTACTGACAGGAACCACGTTCCATTCAGGATAGCAGTAGTGACCAGAAAAGTTGCGGCCACCAGTCGACCTATCTGTTGCTCTATTCATGGTCAGCCGAATCGCATCAACAGGTTCAAGACCAAGTGCAACCAGTGTTGGCGTGCAGCGATAATGGAGATGCAGGTAATCGTGATCAAGCCCTTGGCCCTTGTTGATCAAGTGGCCTAAGCTCACGCCAAAAGCTTCTTCGCCGGGGCCACCAATCCAAAAGTAGGCGTGTCCAGCTTTGTAAATTTTTATAAGCCTTTCCTCCAGGGCGCGGGAGATAAGCATTTGATCAAAAATCTTAAGTGCCAACTCTTTAGGAAGAGGACTTTGTGAAATGTTATGGGATTGAGGAGTCTTTGAAACCTTAGAAATAGAGCTAGCATTAAGAGAGCTAGCAGATTTAATTTTATTGCCGGTTTGCTTTTTATTTGGCAGGGCTCTGGTTGCTGAGCCTTTGGTTAATTTCGAAGTGCTGCCTGGTTTTTTTATTGGTTTAGATACTGGGACCTTTAATTTTTTGGAACTGGATTTTCTTATGCTCAAAGACACTGCTTCCCCTTTACCGTCCTACAGCCTACGACTGACCGAATACACCCTTCCCAAGTGCGCTGAAATAAACACCTGAAAAAGTAAGCACCGGTTCATTAAGTTAGGTGCCCGATCGGAGGTATTCGTTTTCAACAATCAAAACTTCATTAACCTCGAGGGAAAACTTTATACCGACACAGCTCTGAGGGCAAACATCGGTTTACTGGGCTTGGGCCGGCTCTCTGTTAGCGGGTAGGTTAGTAGGGTTTGGGGACTTTTCGCTTTCTGGCCTGTCCGAAAGAGGGGCTTCAGCTAATGGAGTATTGGTCTTTAAATTGGGATTGGTAGTGTCAAATAGCCTAGGGCCGGTGTTCTTTCCGTAGGAGAGGATTTCTGCTTCCTGAGGGCTGCTAGGATCACCTTGAGCTGGCAAGACACCTAAAAAAAGTACGCAAGGCAGTAGTGCCAAATAAATCCAGCATTCTCGCAAATTAAGTGATTTTGTATTCCTACGGAATCGTGGCAAAGCTGACCGCCCCCAAGTCCACTTTACTGCAAATCCTGTGCTGGTCATCTCTTCTGTCGGGTTAGGAACGCTCCTATAACCGTCTAAAGTTGTTACAGATGTTTCAGGAACCACCAATTTATGGCTGTTTTCACAACGACATTTACCTGCGCGTTGAATACGCGACTACTTCAATGAGCTCTCGACCCATTGTCGATATGCATTGTTAACTTCAGCCTCCCTCAATACGATGACGCAGGGGCAGTCGTAGGGATGGAGTTGTTCAACGCGCTTCGTGAGGGCATCAAGTTTTTCACCGCTAGTTTTGAAAATTGCGACAAACTCTTGATCTTCCTTCAACTGTTCGTTCCAAATGTACAAAGAAGTTGCTGCTGGAAGAATATTTACGCACGCGGCAAGCTTCTCGCCAATAACAGTTCTTGCTAGCTGAGTTGCCGACTCCTTCGATTCAAATGTTGAGTAGACGATGCCAAGATTACTAGTCACAATTTTTTCAACGCAAAACGTAAAAATGTTTCCATAAAAACTCCTCTTTAAAATTTACGGCTCAACACCCAACACTGAGCAGCTTAAAACTGAGCAATCTGTTGTGATAATAGCTCACAGAGTCTTCTTTTGTACCATAATATCGTTGAAGCCGTTCTAAGTTCTTGTTAGGCCTTACAAAACATTGGAGGAAATCAATGACGAAAATAATTCTAAAGCTTGTTTGCGGCATCTCTGTTGTCAGTGCGGTTACTGCGCTCACACCTGAAAATGTCTATGCTGAATCTGAACGAACGTTCCGAAGTTTGTACGCTGCTGCGAAAGAGCTATCCGGACTGCCAAGCCCAGAAGTGGTCAGTAGCTTATCCGGTGGACAGCAAGCCATTGCGTGCAATGCCGTGGCTGCCGCCTATCGATCTAGTTGTTACACAGCAAGAGTGACATTTTACGAAGCCACAGTTCGCTCTAAAGAAACGCACGAGCAAGTTGCCGTAAGGGTTAATTGCGTTCGTGTTCGCTACTCAGGCCCTGCCGCGAGAGCGTATCCAAATGGCCGCAACTATTGCGTGGGTTTGAACTAAGCGGAAAATTGATTAGATTTGTTTTCAACAATCTTAGATCACACTAATAAAACAGCGTCATTAACAACGTCGCCCCGTAAGTCGGGGCGACATATTTTAGACCAAGCTCTTTAGATCTATTCTTTGTTTTCTGTTGTCTCTTTATTTCTTGTTTTCGGCGGCGCGCTTCTCTTGGTATTTCTTGATGAGTTCTTCTTGAAGCTGGCGAGGTGCCGGAGAATACTTCGAGAATTCCATAGTGAACTCACCTTTACCCTGAGTGGCCGAGCGAAGATCTGTTGAGTAACCAAACATTTCAGTGAGCGGAACCTCTGCTTCAACCGTTACGTAGCCTTCGTTGTTTTGGCTTCCCAAAATAACTCCGCGTCGCTGATTGATTTGCCCCATGACCGTTCCTTGAAACTCTTCGGGAGCCTGTGTTTCTAGTTTCATCACTGGCTCTAGAACCACAGGGTTGGCTTTTTGAAAGGTTTCTCGAATGGCGGCCATCGCGCATACGCGGAACGCCATTTCGGATGAGTCAACGGGGTGAAAACCACCATCGTTGACAACCATTCTAACGCCAACTGTTTGAAAGCCAATGAGATTACCTTTGTTGAGCTGCTCAGCAAATCCTTTATCGCAGGCAGGCACGTATTCTCGCGGAATAGAGCCCCCGACAATCTTATCGACAAATTCGTAATTCTTGCCATCTTCAAGCGGCAAGGGCTCCATGTAACCACCGATTTTCGCATATTGACCAGCTCCACCAGTTTGCTTTTTGTGAATCTGTAAGAACTCAACTTTTTGTGTGATAGTCTCGCGGTAAGCAACTTGTGGCTTGCCGGTAACAACGTCACATTTAAACTCGCGTTTCATCCTTTCGACGTAAACTTCTAGATGCAGTTCACCCATACCTGAAATGATAGTCTCGTTAGACTCTTCATCTCGATGCACTCGGAACGTCGGATCTTCTTTAGTAAATTTATTAAGCGCCTTCGAAAAATTGGCATCTCCCGATTTGTCTTTAGGTGCAATAGCCAAAGAGATAACGGGATCTGGCACGTGCATCGAAGTCATGCTGTAGCGAATCTGGTCATCGGTGAACGTATCACCCGATGCACAATCAACACCAAACATGGCGATGATGTCTCCGGCCTGCGCCTCTTCAACATCTTCCATATCGCTGGAGTGCATTCGAACCAGTCTTGGAACTTTAACCTTTTTACTATTTGAAGAGTTGTAGATCGTATCGCCCTTCTTGATTTTACCTTGGTAGACACGCATGTAAGTTAACTGTCCGAAACGACCATCTTCTAATTTGAAAGCAAGCATACAAAGTGGAAGCTCGGTCTCAGATTTCAGTGTGACGAGTTCTTCGTTGTTGTCGAGGTCGTGCGCTCTATTAGTGACTTCATGAGGAGCCGGAAGCAACCGGTCTACATAGTCGAGCAACTCTTGAACGCCCTTATTCTTAAAAGCAGATCCCATAAAGACGGGACAGAACTGCAAAGAAATAACGCCCTTACGCATTCCGACAATGAGCTCTTCTGCCGAGACTTCTTCTTCCATAAGAAACTTTTCTGCAACCAACTCGTCAAAGTCGGCGACTTTGCCAATAAGCTCATGACGAGCTGTTTTTGCACTCTCGAGCATGTTATCGGGGATCTTGTCGTAAACGATCTCTTCGCCGCTGTCCCCGCGGAAGTACACGGCTTTCATAAATACCAAATCAACGACACCTTCGTGCTTTTCTTCAAGACCAATAGGGAGTTGGCACATAACTGCATTGAGTCGAAGTTTTTCCCGCAGTTGTTCGGTGACGCGCGCCGGGTTGGCACCTGATCGGTCTAATTTATTGATAAAGGCCAGTCTCGGAACGCTATAGCGCCTCATTTGACGATCAACTGTTATCGATTGGGATTGAACGCCCGCCACTCCGCAAAGAACCAAAATGGCTCCATCGAGGACTCGAAGCGCTCTTTCAACTTCAATCGTAAAATCGACGTGTCCGGGGGTGTCGATAAGGTTGATCTGACAGTCCTTCCAGGTGCAATAGGTTGCAGCCGATTGGATTGTGATACCTTTTTCGCGTTCGAGGTCCATGCTGTCCATCTTGGCGCCAACTCCATCCTTACCTCGAACTTCGTGGATCGCATGAATGCGGCCTGTGTAGTACAAAATGCGCTCTGTGAGCGTTGTCTTGCCCGAATCAATGTGGGCCGAAATACCAATGTTACGTACTCTATCAATGGGTGCGCGCGTTGCCATGGATTCTATTCACCTCTTGGATTTATGGAAGAATGCCCAATTACACAAAAAAATTGGACTAGACTCCCAAATGATTGAACGCGCTGTTCTACCATAGAATCGACTCTTCAGGCAAAAAGAAATAATGGCGCGGGCGGCTCTTGTGGCAAGTAGGAGAGTCAGGGGATAGAATTGAAAAATGCAAGAGTTTGAAAAGGGCCAAAAGTTGCTTTTAGAAAAATTTGGTTTCTCGAGCTTCAGAGACGGACAAGAAGAGGTCTTAAGGGCGCTTCTGGATGGCGAAACCAGAGAAATTTTGGCTATTTGGCCTACCGGAGCCGGCAAGAGTCTTTGTTATCAGCTCCCGGCGGGTCTCTTGTCAGGCACGGTGGTCGTTTCACCACTGATTTCGTTGATGGATGACCAAGTTCAATCTTGCCGTAGGTTCGGAATTCGAGCGGCAGCTATTCATTCTCATAAAAGTCGCAGCGATAAGGATAAATATTTTCAAGATTTTCAAGAGAGAAAACTGGATATCTTGTTCGTGACGCCGGAGAGATTCTGGAGACCCGAGTTTTTAGAACGTCTCAAAGAGCAAAAAATTGAGCTCTTCGTTGTTGATGAGGCGCACTGTATTTCGAGTTGGGGAATGGATTTTCGGCCAGACTACTCAAAGCTCGGAGAAGTCATTGAAGCCACCTCACCCAAAAGAGTGTTGGCCCTTACAGCAACGGCAACAGCAAGAGTACGAGAAGACATTATAGAGCAGCTTCGACTAAGAGACGTAAAAACTTTTAATCAGACAGTGGTGCGCAGAAATCTGTCTTTGAATGTATGCTCTGTCTACGGGCAAGATGAAAAAATAAGACACATTGTGCTGCTCAGGCATTCTATTGCTGGGTCGGCGATTATTTATTTTAGCCTCATTTCAACACTCGAAAAGTTTGGCAAGGCCCTGCATGATTTAGGGCTTTCATTCGAGACTTACCATGGCGATTTATCCTCAAATGAGAGAAGACGCGCTCAGAAGCGTTTTTTAAACGGAGAGAGTCAATTGATCTTGGCGACTCCTGCTTTTGGACTCGGTATTCACAAAGACGACATACGTTTGATTGTGCACGCAGAAATTCCTGGCAGTATTGAAGCTTACTATCAAGAAGTGGGAAGAGCGGGCAGAGATGGCAAATCTTCGCAGGCGTATCTTCTCTATGACGAAGAAGATGCATCGATACAGATGGATTTTATAAAATGGGCAACGCCTGAAGCTTCGTTTGTGAGGAGCGTTTACAGGGAGCTTAAGAGCTACCCGCAAGACTTCTACCAGAGGGGGCCGCGAGCGATTAAAAAAAAATTGATCTTCAGGAACTTAAGAGATTTTCGCGTAGAGACCACGTTAAACCTGCTTGAAAGGTGGGGAGTCCTTAAATGGCAAAACGATCGGAGAAAAGAATACGATTTAGAAGAGCTCGGATCGTTTTGGCTGGATTCAATAGATGCTAATAATCGGAGCCGAGTTCTTCAAAAAGGGCTTCTTGAGATGATCACCTTTACGAGTACAAACGGCTGTCGAATGAGATCTATTCAGACCTATTTTGGCGAAGAAAACCAAATCGTGCGCTGTGGGACTTGCGATGTTTGCAAGGGGGCTGCTGATTGACGAAGTTGGTGCTTATCGAGAGGTTGCTTTCTCGCCCTAGTGTCTTTCCGAAGGCAGAGCTGGCAAGTGAAGACGGGCTTTTGTGCTTTAGCGACCAGCTTTCGGTCGAACTTTTAGTAGATGCCTATTCGCATGGTATCTTCCCGTGGCCGCAGGAGGGATACCCGATCATGTGGTTTTCGCCAGATCCGAGGGGAATCCTCGTCAATGACAAACTTCATAAAAGCAAAAGTCAGTTGAAGTCTGAAAAAAAACTTTTGAGTCACTGTCGTTTCGAACGAAATAGCCGATTCGAGGAGGTGATTAGGGGTTGTGCGACCGTCGTCCGTAAAGGTCAGGCTGGTACGTGGATTACTCCGAAGATGGTTGAAGTATACATCAACCTCAACAGCGTAGGTGCTGCTGAAAGTTTTGAGCTGATCGATGAGGGTGATCAGCTCGTCGCGGGCCTCTATGGTGTGCGACTGAAAAACTATTTTTCGGCAGAAAGTATGTTCGGTACAAAACCGGATTCTTCAAAGATAGTACTATCTTATGCTTCAACGCTATTGGCGAGCGAGGGGGTGACTTGGATCGACACACAGATGTTGACGCAGGTCACCTCTCAGCTGGGTGCCGAGCTCATTTCGCGCAATCAGTTTTTGATATTGCTCCGAGAAGCGCTTCACTGATCTTTAACCTCGAATTCCACGTCAATGACTTCAGGTTCGTTTTGCGAAGAAGAGGGGGAGCTCACCCTATTAGTCCGAGAGGTTGGTCCCGCGCCATTATTTTGAGAGGAGTTTCCCCTAAAATCCTCTTTCACGCCTTGGTAACGAATCCAGTCCGTCCAAATTCGTCGTTTGAGATGCCGAAACTGCCAGGCACGGATGAGATAAATAGCCATCAATGTTAACCCAACGTAGTTACCCGAAGGCTCACCAAAGAGCCGATTAACAGTGGCACCCATGATAAAATACCAGAAGCCATTCCATAGGATAGTGGGCATGCGAAAACTAGGGAAAGCGAAGCTAAAAACTGCCGCAATCGACATAAAAAACAAAAGAATCGAGAGTGCGAATTCGCCAAAAGTCATAGAAAACTCCGAAGCAGAAAGGCGGCTAAATAACAGCGGCCTAGCACAAAGTAGCATAAAAGAAAAGAAATGAATCAATTAAGTTCGATGATTTGATCGCAGCGCCAATGATTGGAAGTTCTTTTCATTCTACGAGATTTTGTTAACCTACGAACTTACTTTGTTATTTTGCAAGTACGTCGCTGCCAGGCGCCCGTTCTGTATGAGTAGCAAAAAGGGAGTATCGAGTGAATTTGGGCGATTGGGCTTTTAAGTACCTTGTTTTGGGAACCCGGCGAGAGCGACTTTCGCAATCAATCGAGTCATCTGAGATCGCCTGCAAAAGGTTGTTTCCCGAGCGGCAGGTATTGACGAAAGACTTCACTCAAGGTTTTTCGCCCTCTGTTTTGCCTATAAATATGGAGTTCCGATTTGTTAATAAAAACGACGGAAGTATAGAACACGTTCACATAGCAGATATTATTTATTCACCATTTAGTAATCTACTCAATTCCAAGTTGATCCCATACGTAGAGGAAGCACGATTCTTTGCAGACGTAGATTTACTGGCAAACAGCGTGAATCGTCCGACCAAGCTCGTGTGGCTATCTACTTTAGGTATTCTAAGGCACTCCATTCAGTTGCTTCGCACGGAGCAAATTGAATGCATCATCGTAGCCGCGAACTCAGAACAACTCGTAAAAGAAATTCAGTTCCTGACTCAAGAGCAACAAGAGCAAGTGACGATGAATCTCAAAGTAGAATCATCCGGCGACGAAGTTAAAATTTCGGTGGTTCCCAACGAAACAGATGAATGGCTAGGACCCCAGGCCATCTGGTCTTCGACAAACCAAAAACTTCTTCTGCACTCAATGGGACGAGTGATTCTAGACACGTTTGATCTTATCGATCCTCAAATATCTCAGAAGTGGAGGCTGCAAGGTCTACTCGATATTCATAGCATTCGATCTACTATGACGGCCCAAGAGTGGAAGAAGATTTACCGATATATAAAAAAGCAGCAGGGTACACTACGATTTGACGTTGTACTTGATAAGAAAACACTTGAGCTGAGTCGCACAGACGTAAGAGTTTACATTGAAGTAGATAAGGCTGGGGTAAAAATTAAAGCCGCCGCACTCGATGAGGCAAAGGAGCTGGAGTTTCTTGAGCCGCATCCGTTTTTTGCTGTGATCCTAAGAACATTGAGCCGAGGTATGGGATCGCTTTTTCATCGCCTTCAACATATGAAGGGCTGGGACTACCCTCAATGGACTTACGAATGGCCTGGTGGCATTCAAAAACATCAGGGCTTCATGGCTTTTTTCTGGCAACAATTCACTAAGAATTTGAAAGTGAGCAAAGAAGGGATTGTTCTTCAGGGAACTCACCAAGATTTTGTGGATAGTTTTGTCGAAAAGACTTTTGCCAACTACGGAGAAGAAATTTCCGATTTTGATAAGCAGTCCCGGAAGATGGAAAATTCGCTGCTTTGGCTTGTGGGCAAGCTTGAAATTTTACTTGCTGAGACTTCAATGGTTCAAAGTGCAAACCGAATAAACCTCGTTAATCAATATCCCTATGTGTGGTTAGAGCTGGTGTCCCAGTGGATAGATCAAGTCTTACGGAATTTGGGACCCGATGTTTTTCGGCGCACGAGAGGGACGGAGTGGCTGGCATGGTCTTCAAACGTCAGTCAGCCAACAGCTGGATTTGATCAATGGTTAGAGACCTCCGGTAGTGATGTGGTGTGGTTTGCTGAAAAAGCGTTAACTCCACCCTTCGGCCTAAAGTTTTGGTTTGAATTGGCGCGAAGTCTTAACGCTTCTCTCACCTATGAAGGCCTTGAGGTAAACACCATCGCCAAAGGTCGTTTCGAAGGCAGATTCGAGTTATCATCGGGCGTTTCACAAGAAGGTAGTCGTGCTCGCGGCAGAGATTGGTTTACACTTTCTCCTCAGTTCTTTTTAGCGGGTCAGAAGTTGAATGAGAGCCAGATAAATGACCTAGGCTCTCACGGCGTCATCAAAGTAGCGGACACTTTTTATTTGCTGGATGATCGAGATTTACCATCAGTCCAGGCACTCGAAGTATTTTGGAACAACCTCGCGAAAAAGAATGAAAATAAGACCGCAAAAGCGGGAGCCGAGCTCTACTTTGTCGGGACAAATGAAACTCTAGAGCTATTGAGACTGAGATCTGCCGGAGTAGAAATTCGTGGGAATGAAAAGTGGAATAAACTTTGTGAATTCTACGACCAACTCGGTAAGAATCGCGACGCAAGTATAATCACTGACAAGTTTATGGGTGAGCTGAAAGAGTATCAAACCCAATGCGTCCACTGGCTATTCGACCTCTACCGTTTGGGACTGGGCGGAATTCTTGCTGATGATATGGGTCTCGGGAAAACTGTTCAGACTCTCGCATTCTTGGATGTTTTAAGGACTCACGAAGATGGTTTGGGAGAATGCGCTATTATTGTTCCCGCGACACTTACCCACAACTGGATGTCTGAGATTAGAAGATTCGTCCCGCATATGAAGGCAGATTATTTTACCCATCAAAGCATGAGCGAAAGCCTGTTAAAAAAGGAAGAGTCGTATTCTGAGAGAATATTGATCGTCACTTACGGCCAATTGATTGAACATAGAAAATACTTTGAGGATAAGAAGTGGCACGTTGTTGTTCTAGATGAAGCTCAGAACGTGAAAAACCCCCGAAGCAAGCGCGCGACAGTATCGCGTTTGATGGACGCGAGATTCAAACTTTGTTTAACCGGTACACCCCTTGAAAACCACGTCGGTGAGTTTTACTCTTTGATGGAAATTGCCGTTCCAGGAGCACTGGGAGACTACAAAGTGTTTCGCTCGGAATATCTCAAAGACAACGAAGAAAGCTACCGAAAGGTCGGTCAGTTAAAAGATAAGATTAAGCCACTCGTGCTGCGCAGAAGTAAAAAAGAGATTCTTAAAGATCTTCCGCCGAAAACAGAGTCTGTGGTTGTGGTCCCATTTGATGAAAGACAAAAAAATATTTATAGAGACATAGCACTTTCCTGGAACAAGAAGGTTTCGGAGTCTCTCAGATCTCAAGGCGAGGCCAAAAGCCAGCTTCTCATGCTAACAGCATTGCTTCGGTTGAGGCAGGTTTGCTCCGATCCAGCTGCGTTACCGGGGGTTGAGTATCCGAGCGTGCCTCCGAAGGTGGCTTTGCTAGCAGACAGTATGCAAGACATCGTTGCTGAAGGTGATAGTGCGATCGTATTTACGCAGTTTTTGCCCACCCTTCAACGTATTGAAAAGGTCCTCAAGGCAAGGCAAATCTCGGTTTACTCAATCAGCGGATCGACTTCTTCGATCGAAAGAAGAAATCGCATCGAGGCCTTTCAAAAGCATGATGGTGGCGCCGTTTTTCTTTCGACTCTAAAGACTGGTGGCGTGGGATTAAATCTTACAAAAGCAACTTACGTATTTCATTTAGAGCCATGGTGGAATCCTGCGGTCGAAAATCAGGCGACAGACCGGGCTCACAGAATAGGCCAAGACAAAAAAGTTATGGTCTATAGATATATTATGGACGAATCCGTAGAAACGAAGATTCAAGATCTTAAGAAGCTGAAATCGGAAACCTTTAACGCGCTTTTTTCAACCGATTCTGAAGATCCCGAAGAGATAGCATCGAGATCTTTTCTGACCCAAGAAGCTTTTGAATACCTAGTGAGTGAGCAGGAGCCGCGTTAGAGACGGGAGGGCATTGTGACTTCGACCCAGAGTAAATGTTTGGAGCTCTACGCAAGTCTACTTTCTTCAGGTGATAAGGTCATTAGGGGAAAGAGAGAGGTTCTAAAGACGTTTCTTGTTGCCTTCTTCGCTAAAGGGCACGTACTCATAGAAGACAGGCCGGGAACAGGAAAGACCACGTTAGTAAAGTGGCTGGCGCATGCTACAGGCCATACGTTTTCTCGCATTCAAATGACAAACGACTTACTGCCGAGCGACCTCGTCGGAGTGAGCGTTCTCAACACTCAGTCCAAAGAATTTGAATACCATAAAGGTCCTTTTTTTGCGGACATTGTTTTGCTTGATGAGCTGAATAGAGCAAGTCCAAAAACTCAGAGTGCATGTTTACAAGCAATGGAAGAAAGTGCGGTGACCGTCGATGGTCGAACTTATCCTTTACCTGAGAATTTTCAAATTGTGGCTACGCAAAACCCATTTGATGAATACGGAACTTATCCAATACCAGAATCCCAGTTAGATCGATTTATGTTTTGCTTCTCGGTGGGGTATTTGGATAGAGAAACCGAGGTGGAAGTTTTAAAAACCCATGGCACGGCGGATACGGAATTGAACTTAAAAGACTCTGTAACGAAGATGTCGGCCGACCTTTTAAAAAGTATTCGCGAGGATATTAAAAAAGTTCTCGTCTCTGACACCCTCGCTGCAAACATTCGAACTATTCTTGAGATTTCTCGTGCTCACCAAAAAGAATTTGAACCGCTCTCTGTGAGGGCAGGCTTAGCTTTAGTTCAGGCTGTGCGCACTCATGCCTATTTGGAGGCAAAACAGTACTGTGATTTAGATGACTTAGTGTGGGCAGCACCATTAGTTCTTTCTCATCGACTCAACGCCAACCAAAAGGGATCTCATTTGGTGGATTCATTCGGAGTTAAAAAGATCTTGTCTATGGCAGGGTTCGTTTGAGAAGGCTCCAAAAGCAAAAGGTCTACATTTTACCGTCAAAAAAGGGGTGGTTAGCGTTTGGGTTTTTTATAGCCCTTATCACGGTTGGCGCGACCTACTTGAACAACTTTGTTTTTTTGCTCGCATTCTTCTTATTCGCGGTCGGCTGCGCGACAATGCTCGAGACACATGCGGGAGTGAAGGCCTTTCAAATTGACAACATTTTGAGCTTTGAAGTTCCCGAGGGCATAGAGTCCCAGGTTACAGTTCCGGTCGTGGGGTTGCCAAACTGGCAGTATGAGGTCAAATTGACCAGTAATCTATTGCTTCAGGGTTTCACGGATGAGTCGGGTCGCCTTTTAAAGCTGAGAGTGCCTGCGTCGACTCCTCTATTGGTCGAAAAAGTTAAGTTGGTAGTGCGATCAAAATATCCTTTTCAGTTGTTTACTTCCTGGAAGATCGTTTCATCTCGTGTAGATATACTGATTTATCCGTACAAGCCCGCTTCTAATCGCTTTTCAATAACTAAAGTAGAGAGCATTGATACCCAAGAGGGGGGAATCGCCTTAAATGGTGTTGATGAGTTTCGCTCTGTAAAACCTGCCGAAAAACATCTTGCGCGGTCCAGAATAAATTGGAAGGTAACAGCTCGAAAAAATGCCCCTTACATAAATGAATTTGAATCTCGACAAAAAGAGATTGGGTCTATTTTTCTTGAGGATATAGAACCTCAGAAGCTCGGCCAAGTTTCTCATGAAGTTTTAAATAGAGATAATAATAGAGCGATCACAGAGCTCGTATTTAAAGCTGAAGACGGAAGAACAAAGTCAGTTCGAGACACGAAAGAAATATTGAGGGTGATTTGTAGAAGGTATTTGCGACATGCCCAGATCACTTAAGTTCGCATCTCTGCTCACATTCGTTGTTATACTTTTATCACTTAAGCTTCTTCCGCTAAAGTTGTTATTGATCCCACTTTTACTCGAGTCTTTCCTTGTTGGTAAAGATGTATTGCGCACCTCTTTTGTTCAACCCTCTCTACGAGCATTTTACTTGAAGATCCCAAAACCCTTATCAGGAATAGCTTGGATTGGACTGGCCTTGATCCAATTTGTTTTTGCGACACGTGAGTTTGGAACTAGCATTGGGTACGAACCAGCCAGTGCTGTTTTGTTGGTACTCTCTGTTGCGAAGTTATTTGAGTGGCAAAATGAAAATGGCAGAGTTTTCCTAGCTGTATCGAATATTTTTGTGTGCGCCTGTATTCTTATTGATCTGCCAGACCTGAGCATTTTTCTTTTTTCCCTGGTAGTTGGTGTACTGCATATTCTTGTTTTGATGCCAGAGTTTGGATGGCGTTATTTCAAGCCAACAACGCAAATCCGTTCGATAGCACTACTTATGATTTACGCCATTCCGTTTGTCTTTCTTATGTTTTTTGTCTTTCCTCGTTTCACAAGTCCGCTCAGTCGGTGGATTCCCAGATCCACTGCTCAGACCGGCTTCTCAGAAGAGGTCGAGCCAGGAAGCGTTTCTAAGCTGGCTCTTTCGGAGGATATTGCATTTCGAATCTTCTCAGACGACATGGAAGTGATTTTGAAGACACCCATGTATTGGAGAGTGCTCACGCTCGACCGAAGTGAGGGGTTGAGCTGGAAGAAGTCTGTTACCGCCGGCCGTCTACAAAAGTTTGAAACCGTCGTGGCGGCGGGCGAAATTTTAAAGGCCGAGGTTATTCTTGAACCGAAGACGACGCGATGGCTTGTTGGACTAGATACCCCCATCCGCTTCTCTGGCGTCAAAGGTTTAGATACCAGTTTGAGATCTTCTGTAAAGGTAGAAGCAGCTTGGGCGAGGGAACCTCTCGACAGAAGAAGCTATTATTTTGAGTCTTCCACCAGCAGGTTTTTAGAATCCCATTCAAAAGATGCGGCATCGTGGATGCAGGTTCCTTTCGAAGCGCCCGAGAGATTATTTAATCTCTTAGTGAACTTGAAGACTAGGGATCGTGATGAAACCGTACGAAATGTCTTAGCATGGATCCAAAAATCTAATTTTCACTACACTCTTGAGCCATCGCGCACTTTAAAAAAGAGTGAAGTGGCAGAATTTTTGCTCGACGTGAAAGAAGGTTTCTGCGAGCACTACGCTGGCTCCATGGCTTCACTGCTGCGGTGGTTGAACGTGCCATCCAGAGTTGTTATCGGTTTTCGTGGCGGCGAATACAATCCATACGGTAACTATCTTGTCGTCCGAAAGAAACACGCTCACGCATGGGTCGAATTTTTGTCGACTAGCGGTGTTTGGCTGCGCTTTGACCCGGTTAATCTATTGGCGTCCTACGATACTCTGTTGGGATTAGCTGAGAATCGCGAAACATTTGGGCTGACCGAATCGGCTTTATCGAGTCTGTCTCATTTGAGAAGGGCTCTTTTGTGGGTAGATGCGGCTGAGAATAAGATAATGATGTTTCTGCTCGCCTTTGACCAAGAAGATCAAGAGAGTCTTTGGCAAAATCTCGGCGTTAAAGGCAAACAGAATATTATTATGTTTTCGGTTTTGATTCTGCTCCTTGCTATTTTGGTATGGCTTCTTTTTCTTCGGAGCAGGCAAAATCGCGCTAACTGGTTAGAGAGTTTTCACAAGTCTTTCGGCGATTTTCTAGAACGAGCAGAGACCAATTTTAACTTAAAGGATCAGGACGTTCTTCACGACAATGTGAGCCTCGAATCACGTATCAAAAGGCTTAGCAGATTATTTGAGCAAAATGACGAAAATACTCAAATCTCCTCAAAGGTTGAAGGCGCTCAAGCTCTCCTCAAAGAATATGTCCTGCTAAGTTACAAACAGAATACAATAGATCCCAAGGCCGCAAAAAAATGGACCCGCAAGGCTTCTAGGTGGTCCTAACAACGGTACCAAGATGAAGTGGGGGGCACATCTTAAGGGGGGAAGGCCCCCTAAATGCACTTAAGGTCTCACGCCTAAGTGGGTAAGACCCGAATGAATCTCAACCATTTCTTTAAATGGTCCCGCATCATCATAACTTTCTGTGAACTTTGCGAATATTGGAACAGCCGCCGGCATCTTCGCGCAGTTGGCGGCGGTGGCTGGTACCATCTGAGCAAACAGTGAAAAGTGATCATATGATTTTACGACAACTGATCGTTCTGTGAGCCGGTCAACAACGGTGCGGGTCACCTTAGTAGCAACCTTCTCGCCTCGTTGGTTTGTCTCGGAAATGACTTCGCCCCCTTCGGTCGGTGACGGTCTTTTGGATTGTAGCCTTTCAGCCTGAGGAGAAGTCTTAACCGCTCCCTCGCTGCGACTCGCACTTTGCTTATTAGAAGTTTTACTGGTCTCTTTTGATTCAGGGCAAATTTCAACCACATCGTAGGAGGTGATGATTTCTACCTGTTCTACAGCGGTAGGAACGCCCTCGAAGTAAGCTTCACCGTAGATGACTTCCATAACTGAGTCTTTACTTGTGACATCTTTTTCGATGCGGCAGCCTTTTTGGGGCTCAAGCCCTGGTATGTGACTTTTGAGGTACTGAACATGGGACTGGTATCGACTTTGAATACCATCGCCGCCGGGAACTTGCGCCTGTGCATGAGGCCCGCCCGGAATGGATTGGTTATTATTGGGAGGGTTCGAGCTTTCTTGAAGAAGGATAGCTTTGAGTGGAATGGGCTCCCAATTAAACTCATGGAGGGTTCTATGATTAGGCGTGAAGGGATCTGAGTTTCTATTAGTCGTCGTCATACGAAACCGCGGTCTGAAAGGTACCATGTTAGGTTGATTCGGCTGGTAATTGGCCGCTTGAATATCTTGAGGGCCAATATCTGTAATCTGGATTTCCACCCGTAGTTCCTCAGCAAAGCCAGAAGAATAGTAGGTCATTGAATTTAAGGTTTCAGTTTTGTTACCTGCGGCTACAAGTATACTTTTCAAGTATTGATTGTCACAGAATCTGCGTGATGATGAGGTTGGTCGGAGCTCCGAAATATCAGAGACTTCCTTCATCATTTGGGGGGCGTCGTTTACAACAAATGATTGCACATGATTCAGAGAAAGTGGATCTCGCCAGTTTGAAGTTGGGGCGGGAGGGTTGTTTTGTGGATTCGGATTCGAATCATCTTTCTGTCCGCAACCCGATATTACAATACAGACGACAGTTACTGGCGCCAACTTGCTAAAAAACGTAACAATAGTAGGTTGGTCCGTATCTTTCGACGAAGAAGTTTCTAACATAATTCACCTCAACATGCATTCTAACAGGCTATTTTCAAGAGTGGCTAAGATTTGGTCGCTTTTGAAAACCCTTCCACGCGGTGACGTAAAACGTCGTTAGCACGCCCCTTCCCTTAGTAGTAAATTCAAAGATCAGCCGGTTACCTGAAGTTTGAGGTTATCTTTGCTTTGGCTTCGGCCAAAAGAATATGAGTTCTGGCAGAGGAATCATTTGGAACTACTTCGTCGGTCATTATAAATAGATAGTAGAACGCTAGCAGCGAGCACACCCGCGATGACTCCTAAGGAGACCGGCGTTGGAATTTTGTAGTAGCTTGATATGAGCATCTTTATACCGACATAGGTAAGTATCACCGCTAGTCCGTACTTTAAGTATTCAAACACGTCGGCAAGGCCGGATAGAGCAAAATAGAGAGCCCTTAGCCCAAGAATTGCAAAAACGTTCGAAGTAAAAACAATAAAAGGCTCTTGTGTGATTGCAAGAATCGCAGGAATGGAATCTGCAGCAAAAATGATATCCGTTGTTTCAATTATTAGGAGACAAAGAAAAAGCGGGGTAGCCGCGAGTTTTCCGTTGATGCGAGTAAAAAAATGACCGTTATCGTACTGAGTAGAAACAGGCATAATTTTTTTGAATAGTCTTATCGCTCTGTTGTTATCTAATGATATTTGCTCCTCGGACTGAAAGGCCATCTTGATTCCGGTAATTACGAGAAATCCGCCGAACACATAAATGATCCAATGAAATCTCTCAATAAGTGCAATTCCTGCGAAGATAAAAATGATTCGAAAAACAATAGCGCCAAGAATGCCCAAAAACAGAACTTTTTGCTGATACTGTGGAGGTACTTTGAAATATCCAAATATCAATAAAAAGAGAAACAAGTTGTCGACGCTAAGACTGAGTTCGACAACGTAGCCGGTAAAAAAAGTCAACGCAGCTTCACTGCCTAGATAATGCCAAATCCCGCCGTTAAACGAGAGTGCCAGAATCATCCAAAAGATTGTCCAAAGGATGGCTTGTTTAAAGCTTAAGGGCTTGTCTTTACTGTGAAGCACAAAGAGGTCGAGGAACAAAAGTATTAAAATGGATCCTAAAAACAGAAACCAAATATAAGGAGCGACTTCCATATAGCCTCGCATTTTAAATAAAGAAGCCTAATGTATATGAATAATTTGTGACTCAAAACTGATTTAAAGACCCGCATTATGACATACTACGTTAGTTAAGGGGTTGAGAGCGGGCGTTCAAGTAGGTATGTTTGCGGAAATTTCGGAGGTTTTCTGTGACAAAAGAAGGCTTGGGGCCATTTGACGGCCTGGTGGAGTTTCCAGGTCGCAAGTTCGAGGATTCGAGGGGATGGTTTTCGGAACTCTTCCGCGGCAGTTTTGCTGAGACCCAGATCGAAACAGGACAGTTCGTTCAAGACAATTTGTCTTATTCGAAAAAGGGAGTTGTTAGGGGCATGCACCTTCAAACCCCTCCACATGAGCAGGGCAAGTTTGTACGCTGTATGGCTGGTGCGATTTGGGATGTTGTAGTAGACCTGCGACCTAACTCTCCCACTTACAAACAATGGAAAGCTTTTGAAGTTTCCTTTGAAAGCCTCAATGCGATATATGTTCCAAAAGGATTCGCGCACGGGTTTCAGGTTTTATCGGAGTTTGCACTCGTGCTGTATAAGTGCACTTCGGAGTATGCTCCTCAACACGACAAAGGAATTAAGTATGACTGTCCAGAGCTGGCCATTACTTGGCCTGCGCCCATACTAGAAGTTTCTGAAAAAGATCGAAATCTCCCAGGCCTATCTGATTTTTTGAAAGAGTATTTGTAGCACTGCGAGCGCGTCGGCACATTTGCCTAGGGGAAGTAAGTTATGAAAGTTGGGATGTCAGGAATAACGTCTTTCACTGGAGCGTGGATTGCTCGGGATGTTTACCGGGACAGTCGAGTCAAATCATTGGTAGGATTCGTTAGAAAGCGTGCTAGCGACTATGACGGATTGGCTAAAGTCCGTCTTCAAATGCTTGGCTCCGATGTCACCTTGGTTGAAGGTTGGTCATTGGACTCTCGGAGTAGAGAGATGACAACCCGATCGCTTGAGGAAATCAAAAAGGCACGCGTAGATGTTTGGATACATCATCACCATTTTATGGAGAGTTTTCGTAGCTTCGACTACGACGTCGAAACCTACAGAAAGACCTGTATCGAGCCGTTAGAGGAATTAGTAAGGACACTCAAGGAATCTGGCACTCATCGTATTGTCTATTCAGGGAGTTACTTTGAACCAGCAGAGGGAAGCTTCAACGATCCCGCCCCCACACCCTATGCCATTTCAAAAGCAGAGGTTTGGCAGAATTTGAAGCAGCTAGCTAGACTGAACGACATCGAACTTGCCAAGGTAGTTATTCCAAATCCCGTAGGCCCACTTGAAAACCAGGATCGTCTGATACCGATCCTGATAAACTGCTCTAGAGAAAATAAAGTGTTTCAAATGAGGACTCCAAAGAGCGTCGCAGATAATTTGCCGGTAACAGAACTGGCCCCGTTTTACTTGAGGGCTTGTTTTGAATCGCGATCGAGTTCGGAGTCGCTCGTGTTTAGGCCCTCGATGGGCGGCGTGAGCAATAAAGAATTTGCAGATTTGGTACAACAAGAGCTCATTACTCAGAGGTTAAGAATGTCGCCCTGTATAGTGCAATACTCAGATGAGATAAATCCCCTCATGCGCCGCAACTCGCCGCCAGATGAAGTCAACGTTGATTGGCCTAAGTTCTGGGACTTCTATGCTAAAATGGTTGAGTAAGAACTTTTCTCAAATATTTACCATAGTCGGAACTACCGTACTTATCGGCGCAAGCTTCTAGCTGCTTTCGATCGATAAACTTTTTATGGTAGGCAATTTCTTCGAGACAACCAATTTTCAAACCCTGACGCTTTTCAAGAGTTTGAACGAAAGTACCCGAAGACAACAAGGAGTCAGGAGTTCCCATGTCGAGCCAGGCAATGCCGCGACCCAGTTTTTCCACCTTCAGTGCCTTATTGGCTAAATATATTCGGTTAAGATCGGTGATTTCTAGTTCCCCGCGTGCCGAAGGCTTGAGAGATTTAGCGTATTCAAGTGCGTTCTTATCGTAGAAATAAAGTCCTGTTACTGCCCAATTCGACCTTGGAGACTTCGGTTTTTCCTCTATCGAAATGGCCTTTTGATCGGCATCAAACTCGACAACCCCGTAGCGCTCCGGGTCTTGTACATGATAGGCAAAAACACTTGCGCCCTCCTCAAGGGCAGCGCTTTTAACAAGCTGTGGCTGAAGGTCATGGCCGTAGAAAAGGTTGTCTCCGAGTGTCAGGCAGACGGAATCATTCTCGATAAATTCATTGGCAATCAAAAAAGCTTGAGCAATTCCCTCTGGGCGCTCTTGAACTCGATAGCTGAGATTGATGCCGTAAAGCGATCCATCTCCCAAAAGACTTTCGATCATGGGGATGTCACGGGGTGTTGAAATAACCATAATATCTCGAATCCCTGCCAACATGATCGTTGAAAGGGGATAAAAAATGACCGGCTTGTCGTAAACCGGCAGCAATTGTTTACTCAAAGAGCAGGTGAGTGGACCTAGCCTGGTTCCGTTACCCCCAGCAAGCAGAATCGCCTTCATGGCACCTCCCATTTTACAGGATAGGTAGCAGAAACCGCGAGCCTTGTCATGCAGAGACGTCTCGCCTGGTTGCGACTTTGAGGGGATTCGACTATAAAACTAGGTGCTGTTAACATTTTGGCCGCTAGTTTCGCGCCTCTGGTGCGAAACCGAGAGTTAAAGAGGCACGCTTTTTCAGCCTCACCTGAGACCGGAGTTTAATTTGGCCCATTTTTTAGGAAAAGACATTCTTGTTTTTGACGGCGGCGTCAGCACCGAGCTTTATTCGCGGGGCTTTTACATCAACCGACCTTTTGAAGAATTGAATCTTACCTCTCCCGCAGATGTTGAAGCCGTTTACAGGGGTTTCATCGAGGCTGGGTCCGATGTTATTACTACCAACACTTTTGGAATCGCGTCACCGCAGCTCGCACGATTTGACATCGCCGAACAGCAGCCCGACATCATCGAAGCCGCGCTAAAAATTGCGCGAAAAGCAACCGCCGGCAAGGACTGTAAGGTGGGTTTTTCGATTGGACCCATTGGAGATTTGGTCGAACCGCTGGGTTCAATCGGCCTTTCAGAGGTCATTTTGGAATTTGCTCAAATTGCAAAGTCAGTTAATGCCAATGGTGGCGCCGACTTTTTCATTCTTGAGACCTTCTCAAATCTAGATGAACTTAGAGCTGGAATTAACGGTGTAAGGTCTATCGATAAGCAAACACCTATATTGGCTTCGATTTACGTTCGTAGCCAGGAAGAAGAGAAGTTAAAAAAGTTTGCTCATACCATAGGTGATTCAGGAGACGTTCAGGCTCTTGGTATTAACTGTGGTGACGGGCCGAGTGATTTGTTGCGAGCTCTCGGTAAACTTTTGGAATTAACATCTCTTCCTATCATTGTTCAACCAAACGCAGGCTTACCAAGGCAGATCAACGGGCGCTACTTTTACATGACCAGCCCCGATTACTTAGGAAAATTTGCTAAGAGATACGCTAGTGCAGGAGCAACCGGCGTAGGCGGGTGTTGCGGAACAGGGCCCAGCCACATCGCGGCGATCAAAAGTAGCTTGGCAATGGCCCAGAGTCAGAGTCGCTCTAATAAAGACGTCGGTAGGAATTTTATAGATATTGGATGGCAGGTTGTCTCAGCCGAGAGGCCAAGCTTGCAGCAAAGAGAAGCTTCTCGCGTGGGGGCACTACTTGCCGCTGGAAAGAAGTTTTTATCGGTAGAGATTTTGCCGCCAATTGGACTCGATGTTGAAAAGTTTCAGAAGTCGCTAGATGCTATTGAGAGTGCAGGTATTCCGTTCGTAAATATTCCAGACGGGGCGCGTGCAAGTACGCGAATGAGTAGTTTACATATCTCCTCGTGGATCAACGACCGACGAAGCGGTCAATTGAAAGCGATTCCCCACTTTACGACCCGTGACCGCAATCTTATCGCGCTTCAATCAGACTTAATTGGCGCCCATTTTTGCGGAGTAAAAGATGTCTTAGTGGTTACCGGTGACCCGCCAAAGCTTGGCAACAATAAAGAGGCTACTGCGGTTTACGACATTGATTCAATCGGTCTCACCTACATGATTGATTGCCTTAATAGGGGAGTATCTCCGATGGGAGAAAAACTGGGTTCTTGCACGCAGTTCGGAATCGGTGTTGCATCTAACCCCACGGCGATCAATTTAGAGACAGAGATCCAAAGATGGAAGTACAAGGTCGAGTCGGGCTGTGACTATGCAATCACCCAACCTATTTTTGATCCTGAAGCCTTTTTGGCTTGGAAGGATTCCGTCGGATCAAACTATCGACCTCACTTCATCGGGATTTGGCCTCTGATCAGTTTGCGAAATGCGGAGTTTATGGCAAACGAAGTGCCCGGTATTCACGTGCCTACGTGGGTTATCGAGGAGATGTCAAAGGCTGGTGACAACAAAGAAGAAGCAATTAAAAGAGGAATCGAAATTGCTCAGAAGGTAATGCATCGGCTAGATTCCGAATGTGAAGGTTATTGCATCAGTGCCCCACTCGGAAAAGTATCTGTTGTGCTAGATTTGCTAGGAAAGCAAGTCGATTAGTCGCAATCAGAGTTACCAGCGGCCTAACAAGCCCTTCTCATTCGTAAACCAGATAGCTGACGCCAAGTAGACTAAACCTAGAAGCTAATTCCAAGTAGCTAACCGCTAAACGCGCGAAGTGCGGTAGAGAATTCAGTCTCCGTTTGAGACACAACCATTTCAAAGTTGGAACAATTTGACTCTTATCGGGAATCAGCAGCATTTATGGGGTCTCTATTCCGATCTAGTATTAGCGGACAGAGAATTGCAGACGTTAAACTTTAAATGGCTGAGTTGTTTACGGTGTGGGTTGAATGTCTATCCGTTTGTCCCCTAGTCAAAAAGGTTTCGGCACGTAACTTGGGAGCGAGTTTGAAAAAGTTCGATACGACTGTTTTAGATTCGTCTTTAGATTCGTCGCAGGTACACCTTATTGTGTACCCCATCAGATTCTTTTCTTTCCTTTCATTTAGGGCTGCCAATATCTTGGTAGCTACAGTCCTCTCATTGGCGTTGGTCGGATGTACTCAGGAAGAGCCGAAAGGCTCAAGCGTGAGGGTGACGCTGCCAGACTCAGGGACGTTGGCGCAATGGTCTTCTAAACCATCAGAAAAAAATGCCACAAAATTTGAAAGCGACGATTCTTCGGGGATCTATCAGTCTGTGAGCGCTACTATGCCGTTTCCAACTTGGGGCTTAGATGATCCAACATCCCTAGCTGAAATCGATTGTTTCGCAGTTTTTGTTACAGGGCCAGAGCTTCCTTTGTCGTCAAATAAATGCGCCTCACGCGACGGGAGTGTGGACTTCCCTGTAGGACTTTGGGTGGGCGGATTTCAGCCAGGAGCGAGCATTGAGTTGGCAGTGCCAGCGGGAAGCGGGCGAAAAGTTTCGATCGTGGGAATGAAATCGGCGACGGCAACAGCGTGCCATGACTTCAAGTCGCTTCCACTGGATTTTTTAAAGCACTCTAGGCCGATGGTGCTTGGAAGTTCCGTCTTAGACTTAGCTCCGGGTGAAGCCAGCGTAGCCATATCTATTAGCATGAATAACGCAAAGTCGTTTGATGGTTGCTAGGGTCCGGCGTTTGATTGGCAAAATGGCGACAGTGATACTCCTCCAACGACCACGCCGACTCCAGACCCTACTACTGGCATAGCCGTAGCTGCGATAACTCCAACTTTAGGTTCACTTGAGGGCGGTGAGATATTAACAATATTTGGCACTGGCCTGAGTGTCGTAGAGACCGTCAGCATTGGAGGAGTGGCTTGTACAGGCATGTCTGCCGCAGATACGACAATCACTTGTTATATCGGAGCGAACACAGCGGGTTCAAAAAACATTGTACTTGGCGGTTCTTCATTCGGAACTTCCACTATTACACAAACCTATACACATCAGCTTGTGCCGCTCAATGCACAAAAGCTAGTGGCAGGTGACGGATTTTACTGCGCCATTGTTACAGGTCAAAGGGTTAAATGCTGGGGTAAAAATATTTATGCAACACTTGGGCAAGGAGACACGACAAACAGGTTGGATCCATCAGTAGTGCCTTTTGTAGATATTGGTACCGGTCGCAAAGCCTTAGATATCGCCGCTGGCATAAAACATGTTTGCGTTCTTCGAGACACTCTTGATGTCGTTTGTTGGGGTACAAACATTAAAAAGCAGCTCGGCTCTGCAAATACGGGTGATATCATCGGCGATGAGCCGGCAGACATGGGTGACAACTTAATTGCAGTTAACGGGCTGGGCACAGTTTCGCAAATTTTTGGCGGCGGAGAAACCAACTGTGCACTCCACACAGACGGAACAGTTAAGTGCTGGGGAGATGGAACTTATGGGCAACTAGGAAGCGGCACATTCACCCAAAGCGAAGTGCCTTTGGCGTTGAGCGGTGGTCCGAGCGGGTTTACAAAATTGTTTATGGGGGGAAGCCACGCTTGCGGAATTGGCACAGACGCACTTTCGTATTGCTGGGGGCACAACGTGTCAGGTCAACTTGGTTTAGGCAATACTACAAATATGTCGACTCCCACGTATGTTTCAGGTCTCACTAGTGTTCTCTGGATAAGTCCGTCGGTCACGCCAATTGGGTCCCCTTCTACCTGCTTTGTCTTAACGAGCGGCCAGGTAAAATGCACTGGGGACAACACCAATTACCAATTAGGCAACGCCACAACTACTCCCTCCACAACTCCAATACTTGCATCAGAGCTTAGCGGAGTAAGTAGTTTTACAAAGATCGTATCTACAGCTATGCATGTCTGCGGGATTTTCGCTGGCGTGACGAAGTGCTGGGGAAATAACACCTATATGCAGCTCGGAGTTTCAACGCCATCCTTTAGCGAAATGCCGCTGGCTGTGAATGGATTGACTACTTTTGAGAATATTCAAATGGTGACCGCCGGAATTTCGACCTGCATCGTCAACGTTGGTGAACAGGTAAAGTGCTGGGGAAGTGCGCAGTACGGTCAGCTAGGCAACGGCACAGGTACAGGCACATCACCCGTCGCTCAATTAGTCAACCTCGGGTCCCATTAGGGCGAGTCCTCATTCGGACTTCGTAATAGTTTGATCAAATAAGGACACTAGAGTCTTTGTTCGTACCAGCGTTTGTAAAATTGTTGATAATTGCCAGACTGAACTGACTCTAGCCACTGTTGGTTCTCTAGGTACCAATCAACCGTCTTTTCAAGCCCATCTTCAAAGCTAGTAAGTGGTGCCCAACCCAACTCACTTTGAGCCTTTGAAGAGTCAATGGCATAGCGCCTATCATGGCCGGGGCGGTCTTTAACAAATTCAATCAGCGACTCGGGTTTATCTAAGAGCTTTAAAACCTGCTTCACCAGGTCGATGTTTGCCCATTCATTGTTTGTACCAAAGTTATAAACTTCGCCCGATGTACCTTTGATTCCGGCAAGCCATACTCCTCTTGCGTGATCTTCAGCATAGATCCAATCTCGAACATTTTTTCCGTCGCCGTACACAGGAAGCTTGCTGTTTTGCGATGCCTTCTGGATCATCAACGGAATCAATTTTTCAGGAAACTGAAATGGGCCATAGTTGTTAGAGCAGCGTGTGATAACCGTGTCGAGTTTGAAGGTGTGGTGATAAGCTCGTACCATCAAATCGGCGGAGGCCTTAGAGCTGCTATAGGGACTGTTCGGCACTATAGGGGATTCTTCAGTAAATAATCCTTCATTGATGCTTCCGTAAACTTCATCGGTAGAAACTTGAATGAATCGGCAAGAGGGGTTGAGTTGTCTTACCGCTTCAAGCAGTTCGAAGACGCCATTGATATTCGTCTTTACAAATGCTTCTGGCCCGTCGATAGAGCGATCCACGTGGCTTTCAGCGGCAAAATTGAATAAGTAATCATACCCCGGTACGGTTTCGCGCACTTGTGATCGCTCCGTGATATCGCCTTTGATGAATTTATGACGGGGGTGATCCAAAATATCTTTTAGGCTTTCTAAGTTTCCAGCGTAGGTGAGGGCGTCAAAAGAGGTGATCTGGGCATCTGGAATGTTCGCCAGTATCCAGCGCACGAAGTGGTTTCCAATAAAGCCGGCACTACCTGTAACTAAAACTTTCATAAAATTCCTCTCCACACCGTACTCGATACCGTGTAGCCCACCGTGCGGCTCACTAAGACGTCGGCTCACTAAGGCATCTACACCCACCAAACGGCTACTTATTCTAAAGTGGCTCAATATAGCCATATACGTGCAAAAGTACAACTTTCGCAGCCGGCTTGACCCCTAAGAGCCTGGCCGTGGCATTTTTTCTTGCGCCCGGCTCTCTGCTGGAGGTTTTCAAAGAGTATGGGTAGTGTCGTTGTTCTATGAACTTTTGGAGCCCCTTTCATCCGCTAGATATGGCGGGCCTATCTGGTTGGTATCACATCGCCGGACCCACTAAGCCTCTTCTGGTTGTCTTTCATGGTATGGGAGACCGTCCCAGCTCCTTTTTAGATATCCAGGACGAGCTTGGCATTTATGATTGGAACTATCTGCTTTTGCAGGCGCCTTTTCGATTTTCAAAAGGCTTTAGCTGGCATGGGAGCGACTCGCAAATAAAACGAAATCTTCCTCTTGCAAGAGCCTCGGCGGGCCATTCTATTGACTCTTTTTTAAAGCATCACGGATTGGCGTCACCCATTGTGCTGTTGGGCCACTCTCAAGGGGGGATGATGGCCTTGGATCTAACTCTCAACAGCCGCATTGCCAATCATGTTGGAGTAGTAGTAATCAGCGGCTATGTTAATTTTGAGAGAAAATGGTGGGAGAAAATTCCAGAGATTCCAGAATCCTTTGCTTGGCTTATGACCCACGGGGTTGACGATGACATCGTTCCAATATCTTCGACTCGAAGGCAAGTGATGAAGCTTATCGAAGCAGGAGTTCCTTTGCTGTGGGAAGAGTTTCAAAAGGAACACGAAATGGATTGTCCTGAGGAGTTGACCTTTGTTGCGAACTGGCTCAGAAATCTGGGGCATAGAAAGTCTTTTGTCGATCAAGATTTTGGAGTCACGTGTCAGCCTTCTACATAGTTAGCGCCGTTTTATCAGGTCTGTTTTGGTCGCTGTTTGATCTTACAAGAAAAAAACTGGTTCAAGAGAACCCCGTCCAATGGGTAGCAGTTTGGATGATGTACGGACAGGTTCCACTCTTCTTGGCCATTTGGGCTTACGAGGGCTTTCCCTCAGTTGGTTCTGATTACTGGGTACCGGCATCGGTGTCTTTCGCAGCGAACCTCGTTGCGAATTTGAGTTACTTAAAAGCACTCTCGCTTGCGCCTTTTAGTATGATGGTGCCCATTCTCTCTATTTCTCCCGTGCTGGCCTCTTTGTGGAGTTTCATTTGGCTTCATGAAGCCATCGAAATGCGGCAGCTGGTGGGAATTTTGTTTGTTGTTCTAGGGTGCCTCGTCGTCGGCTGGGTGGGTTCAAGATCTGCGAAATCAGGAGGCGATTTTTTGAAACCCTTTTTGCTTATGTTACTTACAGCCGTGTTGTGGTCGATAGCCCCGGCTGCAGATAAACTTGCTGTGAATGCTTCTAGCGTTGGGTTTCACGGAATGAATCTCAATTTGGTGGTTGCACTGCTGATTCACAGTTACTGCAAATTCAAAGGCAATTATGCAAGCTTTCGACAATTCTACCGCAAAACTCAGTTCTGGTACGTACTCACTGTAGTGTCGGCAATCTTGGCGCTTGGCTCTCAGCTCTGGGTTCTGCAGCATATTCCGGTCGGAATATATGAAGCTCTAAAAAGAGCTGTTGGAGTCTTTGGTTCATTGATACTAGGTTACACGCTCTTCAAAGAGCCAATTACACTTTCGAAGCTCTTCGCACTTTTGTTGATCGTACTTGGTGTTGGGCTTGTTATGGTGTAGGGTTTCTCGTTATGAGAGGCTAAATTATGTCGTTTAATCTGCGATCAAAATCTTTACTCTGTGATGTCGCTTACAACATGTCCCCTCTCTTGAAGATATTCTCAATTGTCTTGCAAATTAGTCTTGCCGGGTTGTTGGTGTTATCGACTGGGTGCACGCGAAGTGCAAACCGCGACAAAGACTCTAACACATTTGTATTCAGAATCGCTGCAGAGCCGCCCCATTTAGACCCGATTCGCGGCATTGATCACGTATCGATCGACTTAATGAACAATCTGCTCGAAGGACTCATGCAGTTTGATAGAGATATGTCGGTAATTCCTGCGCTTGCCACTCGGTATGAGGTTTCTAAAGACAAAACAGTTTACACATTCTATCTTCGAAAAGACGTTGTCTGGTCTGATGGAGTTCCTTTTACGGCTGAACAGGTTTTCTATAGCTGGAAAAGAATGTTGGAGCCTAAAAACGCGGCTGAGTTTGCCTATTTCTTTTACGATATTGAGAATGCGGAGGATTACAACTCCGGTAAAGTTACTGACTTTTCCAAAGTCGGTATCAAGGTGCTCGACCCTTTAACAGTTCAGGTTACCCTTGCCCGTCCAATTGGCTTTTGGGCAACGATGACGGCGACTCCCGCATTTTTTCCGGTTAGAGAAGATCTTATAGAGAAACACGGCTCCTCTTGGATTCAGCCCCCGCATTTTCAAACGTTGGGACCCTACAAGTTAACAAGCTGGGAACATGATAAGCAGCTAGTGTTTGAAGCTAACGAAAAATACTGGGAGGGTACTCCCCCCATTAAGAAAGTGATCGGACTAATTGTTGAAGAGGCGACCACTGCCGTGGGTCTGTTTGAAGATGGAGCGCTCGATCTGGTGCGCCATCTTCCGACTCAAGACGTGGAGCGTATTAAGAAAGATGCCAGGTACCATAAGCAGTCTTACTTTAGGGGTTACTATTACGGGTTTAATACGACAAAAAAACCGTTCAATAACCCGAAAGTAAGAAAAGCTTTTGCTCATGCGGTAGATAGACATGCAATTGTTTCCGTACTGAAAGGGGGCCAGCAGGCCTCTGCCTCGTGGATTCCCGAAGGAATGCTGGGATACAATGCAAGTATCGGACTTAGTTATAACCCGGATCTGGCAAAGAAATATTTGGCTGAGGCGGGGTATCCGGGAGGCAAAGGTTTTCCTCACGCCGAACTTTCCTTTGACCAACGAGACGACAACAAACTCGTTGCGGAGGCGCTGCAAGGGATGTGGACGAAGGATCTCGGGGTCAAGCTAGAGATTGTGTCGATGGAGTGGAAAGTCTATTTAGACAAAACGAGAACCGATCCTTACCCGATATATAGAATGGGATGGGGTGCTGACTTTCCTGACCCCAATAACTTTATGGATCTTTTCTTATCAAACAGCGGAACCAATGACACGAATTGGTCAAATCCGAATTACGACAAAATTGTGAGAGAGGCCGCTGGTGAAACAATTTACGTCAGACGCAAGAACCTCTACGATCAAGCGCAAAGAATGTTGCTAGAGCAAGACGCCGTCATAATACCCTTGTTTACTGAAAGTAATGACTATCTGGCCGACCCTAGGGTGAGAAATTTCTATCTTGATAAGATGAATAACATGTTTATTAAGAGGTTTGAGATTGCAGCAGATTAATGGGTAGCAATAAGAACAAGTATAACGAGTTAAAAGTAGTTTATGATGATTTGAGAAATCATCTCTCTCATTTGTTGCATGGTAGCGTTCACATCGAGTCTCTTAATATCCATTATGACCTACCACCAGAGGCCATATCGTATCACCACTGGGTGAATCGTTTACTGATTTTTGTTGGGGCTCTTGCGCTCGGAGGAGCCGCAGTGGGCTTCGCAGCTCTCTGCGAATTGGCTTATGAGCAGTTTTTGGTTCTTAGAGCTTTTGATCCCACCTGGATTTTTGTTCTGACACCTACAGGATTATTGCTTCTTCGTTATGTCTCTGAAAAATTCTTTCCTGAAGCGGCGGGTAGCGGAGTTCCGCAAGTTATTGCGAGCCTCAACAAAATGAAAAATGCTGGTCCGCAGTTGTTGGGCCTGCGGGCTGCGTTTGGAAAGGTAGTAGGCACCATGGGTGGATTGGCCTGTGGTGCGAGCATTGGCCGCGAAGGCCCTACTGTGCAGATTGGTGCGATCATTTTAAGATCAGTGTTCAAACGTCTAAAGACTCCGGCCGTTTACACAGAGCGATCATTGATTCTTGCGGGTGGCGCGGCGGGTGTATCTGCTGCGTTTAACACACCAATAGCAGGAATTGTCTTTGCTATTGAAGAGCTCGGTAAGGCTTTTTACGAAAAAGAAACTTCTGTTTTGCTGATGGCCATCGTTGTGTCTGGTCTATTGGCGCTATCGTTCTCTGGGCCATATCACTATTTTGGCGAAACAGCTGCCGTGATTTCTGCGAGCGGAAAGCTTTGGGCAATACCGGTGGGTCTTCTCTGTGGTGTCTCGGGAGGAGTTTTTAGTCGACTCTTAATTAAGGGCACTAAACTCATTAAGCAGACAAGTTTTAAAACGCAGATGCAACTGACTTTTTTGTTCGGAGTGGGGATCGCCGTTATCGGTTTTTTGTCTCAAGGGCAAACATTTGGCTCCGGCTATATCGAAACACGAGATCTCTTTAAGGGTACGACTGCCGACGGCTATTTTCCTTTAGCAAAATCTCTTGCGACTCTCCTGTCTTACTGGTGCGGTATTCCGGGGGGCTTGTTTTCGCCCTCATTAGCCATCGGCGCATCAATTGGTAGCGTTTTCTCAGCTTTTTTTCAGCCTGCATTTCAGCAAGCTTTTGTGTTATTCGGAATGGTAGGATTTCTCTCTGGCGTTATTCGTTCGCCAATCACTTCGGTCATTATTGTTGCCGAAATGACGAACAATCATAATCTCATTTTCTCGCTTTTGCTTTGCGCTGTCGCATCTTATGGTGGATCAATCTTGGTTATCAAAGACTCTCTTTATCATAGCCTTGCTAAGCTTCAGTACGACGGCGAGATTAAATCTCCTGTTTCCGGTCCAGGCTCAGGCATAGGCCCAAGCCCAGGTTCGATCTAAGGAAAAATCCGACAAGCGGCAGAGGCATTGGCTTTTGCAGACATCGCCATGCGAGTGGCGTGAGCACCGATACCTAACTGAGTAATTACCGGAGGCCTTTCTGGCTTTGTCGCGGCGGGATTTCGTTTGCCCCAACTTCCGCCGCCGACAGCAAGACTTACACCTTTACTGAGTGCAGTTGAGCTCAACGCGCCGTCGAAGGGCGTAGGCACAATGGCAAACAACGGGAGTGCGAATGGTATTCCGGCGGCCCACTCTTTACCAGTTCGAGCCATCCCCGCGACTGGTGGGTAATAAGTGGTTCCTCCTTCGGATTCAATTTTGATATTGGCTCGAGGTGCTCCCGCGGGAGTAGGCCCCTCACTTCTTAGATAAACCCCAATCCCGATGATCGAGCCAGCATTTGCCATGAGGGTATGTGTGCCGATGAGTTTTTCTCTTAAAATCTGAATGCGACCTTTATACCTTAAACTAGAGTTATCCGATTCCGATTCCGATTCCGAATCTGAACTGGCGGATGCGTTATGAGCGGTGGATTCATCGTTATCGCGTTGAAGACTGAGACCACCTTCAAATCCTAGGGTAAGGGCCCATCCAAAACCAAAGAACGGTTTTTTCTTTTTTGCCTTTGGACTGTCTACAGCAGCAGTGCGAGTCAAATTTTCGAAGGGCGCAAGTAGAGGGCGTACACCTGGAATCTTTGAAAGTGACGATAAAAGGAATTTAAGCCATTCAACTGGGGATTGTCGGAACCCAAGTCCAAAACCAAGTTGTAGCATGACGAAGGCACCAAACTCCGGCGATCCAACTAGCTTTTCAGCTTGCTTCCAAAGTACCGTGTCGATCGATTCTATGCAGTTCTTTGCCCATTGTAGGTAGTCGTCTGCCACCAGCGACTTTGAGAGTAGTCTGCGAGCCCATCTTTCTTTTTGATACAGGTAAAAGAACTTCTCAGTGGCAAAGGAAGCGGCCAACGAACGCAAGAGACGCGACCGATTGCCGATAAATTCAATTCGTTCACTTGTATTGAAGTCTTCAAAAAGACGAGAGATATATTCTGATTCAGGCTTTTTCGTGGGGCTATCGGTGTAAGCAGTGTCAGGGGTCGCTACCTCGATCTCTTCTAAATGAGCTTGGTAGACATGATCCGGCGTTCGCAGTTTATGCGCAGAGAGGACTTCTTTCGTCAACCACTCAGAGAGTTCGCGGAGGACAAAAGCTTCCTTTTCTTCTTTCGCGACGTCTCGGACACCCGAGCCGCTCGGAATAGTTAAAAAGGTTGGGCCACCAAAAAAGTGCTTAACTTGAACCTCACTGAGTGGACGTTCTGAAGTTTGTTCAAATGTAGAGGCTGAAATTGATACAAACGAGAGCAAAAGGCACCTACGCACAAGTCTAAGAGACTTACCCGCGGAAACCATGTTTTATCCTTCGCCCTCGAGACCTGGACAATGATTTGCCCTTTGGCTTCTAGGCTTGATCGCTTAGTTGAATCCACATTTCAGAAACTGAGTTTTAAGCAGTTTCCAATTCTTTGAATTCTCTTAAGCTGCTTTACGACTGAGCAAAGCGAGAGCCAACTTGGCCACCTATCCAATTGCTTGCGGCACTCATTTATCTTTGAATGAGCAACAATTGTCGCCCTTTTCGAGTAGAATTTTCAGGCTATGTCGACGATTTCGACAGTTAGATCCTCTTTCCTGTTGGCGATAGCACCGCAAAGACATTCGAATGACAGGGCGCTATACACATACTCGAAGGCCCCTCTTTATTCGGCTGAGAGAGATAGGCAGCGAGACCAAATTTGATGGCCTTTAGGGTACGTGAGTGTGGTTGAATGAGAAGACATCTCTTGCAAATCTATTCACTGTTTAGGCTGTTTGTTGTCATATCGTTGTTGGGTGATAGACTAAATGGTATGAGTATGGACCTTTCAGATAGTTTTGGGACTGCTGAAAGGGAAAAAAATTAAACTTTCGAAGGATTGAAGAAGTCTAAAGTAGCGGACTCAGGAATTTGACAACCTGTAGCTACCTTTGGGAAGCAGGTACCTATTTGAACTTTTCATTCGCTTTGCTACTTCTGTGCTTTGGTTTGATGAGCTTTGGCCTTCAAGACTCGGGTCTTGCTGAAACCCAAACGACTGATGTACAAAAATTCAAATTTGAACTTTTAACTGAACAAGAAGATGTTGTTTGGGGATTTGATTTTATTGATGAAAGCACGATTCTTTTTTCGCAAAGGGGAGGCGCTCTAAAAACTCTCAATCTTAAGACAAAAAAGGTTGTCACCGTAAAGGGTGCACCTTCGGTTTGGCACAAGGGCCAGGGCGGGCTCCTTGATGTTGTTGTCGATCCTTCAGTTAAAAATCAGATATTCCTTAGCTATTCTAAGCCGGTCGGTAAAGACAAAGGCACAACAGCTATTGCTAAAGCTCAATTGAAAGACTCTACGCTGGTAGGGCTCGAGGAGATTTTTGTTGCTAAGGAGGCGACTGACGAGACAATTCATTTTGGTTCTCGAATAGTTTTTTTAAACGGAAGTCTCCTAGTCACTATCGGCGAAAGAAATGTGAGAGAGCATGTTCAGGATCTCGGCTATCACACGGGAAAAGTTATAAGAATAAACAAAGATGGCTCGGCAGTTAAAGACAATCCGTTTTCTAATGTTAAAGGCGCAATGCCAGAGATTTGGTCATTCGGCCACCGAAACCCCCAAGGCCTTGCGGTTGATCCCAAGACCTCTCGTGTGTGGCTATCTGAGATGGGCCCACGTGGTGGCGACGAGATTAATCTCATTGTGCCGGGCAAGAACTACGGATGGCCAGATGTAACTTATGGTCGTGAGTATTGGGGCCCCAGTATCGGGGTTAAAGAAAAAAAGGGAACCGAACAACCCGTTGTGTTCTGGGTACCCTCGATTTCGCCATCAGGAATCACCGTGTACCGAGGCACTCATTTTTCAAAATGGGATGGCAACATTTTTGTTGCCTGTCTTTCAGGGCGTCACGTGAGGCGGTTGCAGGTAGAAGAGAAGCCAGGCAAAGGTTTTCAGGTCATTCATCAAGAAGTATTGCTTGCTCAACTTAACGAGCGCTTTCGAATGGTTAGAACCGGGCCAGATGGATTTCTTTATCTCGCCACAGATTCCGGCAAAATTGCAAGAGTGCGTTGAAGGCTCAAGTCTTCCGCCTTGATATTTTCGGTACAAAACCCACATATGCAAAAGTGTTTGATCACACCCAAAAACCATTCTTATTCGAAATCTGAACTGAAACCAAGATCTGAGTCGAAGGCAAAATTGATCTTCTGACAAGATTCTGGAAAAAACTGTTCTGCGTTGGCAAACGGATCGTCATGTGAAACGGGATTGTACGCTGCTAAAACTTCAGCAGAGTTGCAATCGAGCTTAAAAAAAGTTTTGATACAAAGAGAGTAGTCCTAGGTCGAGTAAGTGGGTGCGTTCGCTTTTTCGAAGTTTATTGCATCCGCTAGGGATTCAAATCTTTGCTCTTCCAATCCTATTTCTACGTCGATATCCCTCTGATTTTTGAGACCCGACACGCAATCGCTTTTCGAAAGATCGGAGTAGCAAGAAGTGATTTTGTCGCAGCTCCAGTTAACTAGCACCGAAATTGGCCATGGTGGGGTGCTGTGATCTGCGACCGGTGGTCTAAAGGGATTTCCTGTAGCGGTCCCGTCGGGTTTGCAACTTACCAATACAACTAGCAGCAAAAAAAACAGACAACGGATAAACGGTGTAGGTCTTAGAAGAGTATAAATCATTTTGACTCCGATTTCGGCGGTGTCGAAATAACCGCATTCTCATTTTTGACTTGTTCTACTCGAGTTAAAGGAAAGAGCTGGAAGTTTAACTGGTAGACGCATTCAGCAAGATTTTGACCTTCGGCAAATGCGAGCAACTCAAGTTTGAACTTCTGAATCATGGCCTTCATTTGCTGGGCGGATTTCAGCGACAGAGGTACACACACTGAGGAAATCTCTCGAAGATCCCGCTCTACCTTATCAATAGATTCAGAAGCCAGCTCCATCATTTTTTTGTGATAAAGCTTTATCAAGTCAGAGCTTACTTCGTTCTCTGTGCTCATCGAGTTGTGACAAGCACGTAATATCCCAGCGGAGTCTTCTTCGATAAGTTTAAGCTCTTTGAGGTCACGGATAGCCTCTTCTACTTCGCCTTTCTTCAGCTTTGGTTTGAACTGATCGGCGATCCACTCGGGCTCGGAGCGAAATTGCTGATGATAAGTTAGTTCTCTTATCGCAACGTAATACCACTTTGCGTAGTACCTGTACTGTGCTTTTTGAAGGGGATAAACTCGCTCTAATGTTTTAGAGAGGCTGAGTTTCTCGGCAGATTTTTGTTTTTGTTCGTCGGTATCTGCCTGACAAAATTCGACGAGATTTCTGAAGAACTGGGCTTCCTCGGAGTTCAGTTTAAGTGCCTGGCAGAAGATGGAGACGCTTTTGGCAGAGAGATTTCTTTTTCCGTCTATGACCAGTTTTAAAAAATTAGGCGACTGAAATCCGGCCTTCTTTGAGAAATATCTATAGGAGAAATAGTTGGTTTGCTCCTTATTGAAGGAGTAGAGATCTTTGAGGAAAGTTCTATAGTCAGTGTATTCAAAAACGCTAGGTTTAATAGGCAAGTGAGTTACTCCCATCCCCTATCTTATCGGTATCACAAGAAGATTTAAAAAGAACCTGTTAAATACCCGTATTCTGCTTGAATACGGGTCTAGACGAAAGTCTCTGCTTATTGAAGTTCGAGATATCTCGGATCACATACGCGTTCGTCTATTGTGCTGCAGATATCTTCGGCGCCCTCAAACTTAAGAGTGTCTTCGGCGTCGCAGTCGAAGTCTAAATTGTGAACTTTGGCTCCAAAGAGCGAAAAACTCACAACTTTGTTCTTCACTAAAACCGTGCGATGCACATCGACGGACTTTTGTGGATAATAGCAGTTCTTGGCTAAGCGACTCTGCAAACGTTGGCAAGTTGGTGGAATGAACTCCCAGTGTGTCATCTTGCCTATGATCTCTAGATTTGTGTCAGCATTTAAAGCAACAGCGCCCGAAAAATTCAGCTTTGGCTGTGCGTAGATGTCAGTCCGCGCTTCAAACAAAACCACTGGGAAGATGGCAAGATTCCTATTCTCATCATAAACGAAGGATTTTGGCTCCTGGGTTACAGAGCTATAAGATGGATGGACGCCAAGTACATTTTGGACTACAAGACGTGGTTTAAATGGATCTGTTAAATCAAAGAGGCTTGTTTGAATTCCGGGGCCACTTTGCGGAGGTATGTCGGTAAAACCGATACCTATCAGCTGACCATTTGCAATCTTGTGTAGATAACTCGAAAAACCCGGAGCTTGCGTTTCAGAAATTTTATCAATTTTATCTTCGGACTCAATCTCAAATATATGAAGAGGATCTTGCTGTTCGTATGTGACAGCGTATACAAGATTGTGATCGAACTTAACGGAGCGAATACTTTCGCCCTGGCCAAATGGCTCTGAAAGCGCCGCTATCGTCATGCGGTTATGAGGCCTCACGGAAAATGTTGGTCCGTAGGCATCGACGCCGCAATATGCTTGCACGTCGTTTGTAAGAAGATTTGTAACAAGGTTTTCTATACCGCGCGGGCCTGAGCGGCTCTGTGATACAATAGTTAAAAAGTCTTTGGTCCCATAGGCTTCATCAGAATATTCTTTAATGCTCCAGCGGCTCAGAATTTCTCCGTCTACTTCGCCAACTCTCCCGGCGACCAAGTTGCCGTCGTCCAGGTCATGTGAAATTGCCAAAACCCAAGACTTGTTAGAGAGCTCCTCTGGGATGGCACTTTGATAGGAGTAGTGGCTCACCGTGTTCTGAAACGCGTAAATGTTTTTTGGTGCGACATAAAAGTCGAAATCGCCAATGATCGAGAGCGCTTTTTCATCTCCTGTGTCGGCATTCTCTGAAAGAGAGAACAAGGAATACGCATTCATATTGTGATCGTCGATGATTGGCTCAAGGTATCTGTTGCAGGTCACCTGGTGTAGATCTGTGCCACTGGATTTAACAGGAGTTCGGCGCGAATACCCGCCTGGTAAAAACTGGAGAGACCGTGCACTTGTGCCCTGATTTGTTGCTTCGTTTCTATAGAGAGTATTTTTTGTGATTACTAGAAGCCTACTTGCAGTAAATCTCGTAGTCACGAGCTCCCCATGGTATAGGCGCGTGGCCTCAAGCGACGGCACCTTTTTACCCTTAAGTCGATAGCTAGCAACTGTTGTGAGCGGAACTTGCTCTGTTGGGTCATAGGTGATCGCGTGCAAGTAGTGTTCCGTAAGGTAAAGGTTTGCGGGCGGAGCTTTTTTCGACGTTGAGATTGATCCAACGAGTTTCAAGGTTTTTGGATCAATCACTTTGACCGAACCGATCGTGGAGGCAAAAACCAACTTTTCGTTCATCTTTACAATATCGGCTTCGTCGACACCAGTAACTTGAATGTTCGTAATTGATGGACTTGAATGATTCTGGTGAGGGTCTGCTAAACTAGGCGCAGATTGATCTACACCGATACGGCGAGAGAGGTCTTGTACCGCATTGCTGACGCTATCAGCTTTTTTTGATATCCAATTGTCTAAGTGCTCGCAATCTTCAAAAGGCTTCGGAGAAAAATTGACAGAGGGCGGGACACCGAATGGATCTAGAGGGTCGTCCACGTTTGGATGAAAGTTTTCGCCTTTTGTGCAGCCTATAATTAGAGAACAGACCAGTGCCAGGTTCAATACGGGGTTCAGTGTTAGGTTTAAGGCTGGGTATAGTGTAAGATTCGAAGGTTTCAGTGTTTGGTTCAAACTAGGGCTTAGCCTTTGGATTAATGTAAAAATTCAGGATGGGGTAAAATATTCGTTTTAGTATGGGGTTTTCTGTGAGGCTTGATTGTTTCATAATTCTCCGTCGTTATTTTTGTATGTCTTGGCCAACTCATTTAAATCGCACACATAGCAGATTCGCATTTTATCGCGTTGCTCTTTCAAATTGATCATTCGCTTGAGCGACACTTATTTGACCAAAGTTTGTTTTGGGCGACGTACTACTTGTTTAGTGTAATGTTTGTTTCGGCGGATGAGGTAGAATTCTTAGTGAGTTAATCAACTAAGTGTATGCCCGGTGAATACATGACTTAGCTTTGATCCGAACTTATCTGTTTCGCGAATGCCTTCATGACGAAAAGATGTAGCTTCGCTTGAGTGTACTTGTAGATGAACCACGGCAGGGCTGGTTTGAAATCGTGGATGGCTGCAATGACGAAGCGTCTATTCAAGACAACCCTAAACTCCAAACGCCCGCGGTATCCTTGAGAAACAAGCAACCCCTTTGTGATGTATAAGATCTGTCGATCTGGGTCGCTTCTGGTGTCACTAAGCTCCATCTCAATCAACCTCAAACTTCGTTTAAAGAGCGAAAAAATGACTATGTTGGCGTTTTGCTCAACGACAATAACGGGGGTTAAGAATGTTGTTAACCAAATCAAATACTCGTTTTTTACCCACTGGGCATTCTTGCCAAGAGGCAATTGGATTCGCTGAACAGAACGAACGGTATTTCTTCTGATTCGAAACCGAAAAAACGACTTGCCAGACTTAGATTTAAAGGAAGAGTTTTTCAGAATTTCTCTGTATGTGCGATCTGCGAACTCGTCTGAAAACAAATGAGACTTCCTAGCTAGCATAGGATGCTCAAGTGACTCTACAAGAGGATACACTAAGTCCCTGGGAGAATTTGTAATCAGGCTCACCCAAAGCCTCGACAATGTGGGCGTAAAAAAAGGAACGCTTAAAAATAGTCGTTTAAGCTTCATCTCTTTGGCAGTTTGGCGCATCATCTCCAAATAGGTTAACGGTTTACATCCTGCCAGGTCGTAGGTCTTTCCGACATGTGAAAGATCGGACGTTGCAGAAGAAATCGCCGTAAGAACAGTTTCGAGGTCTACGGGAGTGGTTAGGGTTTGAGTCCAGCGAGGACAAATCATAATTGGAAGGCGCTTAACAAGTTTTATGAGGATTTGAAAGGATGAACCAGATTCTCCGAGAATTAAGCCTGCTCGGAAGATAGTTGCTGGTAAAGCGTGATCATGAAAAATATCTTCCATCTCAAGACGACTTTGAAGATGCAACGAAAGCTTGGTGTCTTCAGGAATTAATCCACTTAGGTAAATAAGCTGCTTAAGGCCAGAGTCTTTAAGGCTTCTTGCAAAGTTATCGGCCAAAATGAGGTCGTAATCAGCAAATGATCCTTGATCAAGCTGAGCCGTTGGCCCCATTGAGTGAACAAGGTAAAGCGCAAAGTCGATTGTTTTTGGTAGAGCTAGCTCGAGAGACCTTAGTGAAAACAAGTCACAGGGTTTCCAAAGAACCCTTGGGTGATCTGACTTCTGTTCGGAGCGCGATAAAGCAGTTATCGTTGCTTCAGGAAACTTTTCAAGAAGTCTTAAGATAATCTCTCGCCCTATATAACCGCTCGCGCCAGCAACAACGATGTTCATTCACATGTAAAGTACCAGTTACCCCGCGAGGCACCAAGTCTTCTCTCAGCAAGGTAGCCCGCAGTTTCTGCAACGGGTGTAGCCCTTTATAGATACAGTTCGAAGGCTTGGTCGCATCGCTCGACCAAATGTCGATTGGTTATTGGCGTGAAACCATGCTTTAGGTAGAGGCCAACAGCTTCTTTAAGTACAGAAGCTGTCTCAAGCTCAACACGCTTAAACCTCATCTCCCGTGCTTTATTTAAAGCTCTTTCGAGCATTGCTTTGCCTAAACCCTTGCCCCTTTGTGAGCTCGCCAAATACATTTTTCTGAGTTCGCAGCTATCATGCACGTTTGGGTAAAGCCCCCAAGAGCCAACAACGCACCCTTCTACTTCGCACACCTCAAAGTATCCGCCTTTTTGAAAATAGAAAGCTTCAATGTCGCTCAGATCTAAATCTGTATCATCTGGATCAGGTTTCAATCCGTATTCTTCAAGAACAGAAAATACGAGCTCTTTGAGAGCTGGAACGTCTGCATTGGTTGCCATGCGGTACTTCACATTAAAATTCGTCATCGATGTTTCGTATGGTAGGACATTTTCAATTGCAAAGCCACAACCTTCAGCACGGTAAAACCTCTTCGGGCAAATTCACGCCGTATGCTAACTTTAGTGCATTTTTAGTACGACTTTAATACACTCGTCTTTTTGATCACTGAAAATTTCATAGGCGTGGGAGCCTTCATCGATTTCCATTCGGTGTGTAATTACAAACGATGGATCAATCTTGTCTTCAAGAATGAGTTTAAGAAGGGGTTTCATGTATTTTTGGGTATGAGTTTGTCCCATTTTGAAAGTGAGGCCTTTTCCGAACGCAGCACCAAATGGGAAGTGATCAGAAAAACCGGCATAAACGCCCGGTACAGATACCGTTCCACCTTTTTTGCATGCCATGATCGCCAATCTTAAAGCGTCGATGCGATCAGTGACAAGTCCAACGGCTGCTTCAACACGATCACGAATTGATGTTATTGACTGCCCGTGGGCCTCCAGCCCGACAGCATCTATGCAGCTATCTGGGCCGCGCCCTCCCGTTAAAGCTTTGAGTTCATCCACAAGCTCATCGGCATCTTCGTAATTGATAGTTTCAGCGCCGCTATCCGCCGCCATTTTTAGTCGCCCCTCGAAATGATCGATGGCAATCACGCGCTCGGCGCCAAGCAAAAAGGCGCTTCGAATACACATTTGACCTACCGGACCCGCACCCCAAACAGCAACAGTATCACCGCGTTTTATGTTGCAGTTTTCAGCTGCCATGTAGCCGGTGGGAAAGATATCACTCAAGAAGAGAACTTTTTCGTCATCAATGCCTTGTGGAACAATTAAAGAGTTCGTATCTGCAAAGGGTAAGCGAATGTATTCAGCTTGACCGCCGGCGTAGCCTCCCATCATATGCGAAAATCCAAAGGCCGCGGCTCCCGATTGACCGTAGAGTTCGTCTGGAATAATTGCGTTGGGGTTCGAGTTGTCGCAGGCGGAGTATTCTTCAACCTTGCAGTGATGGCATTTGCCGCATCCTATATCAAAAGGGATAACAATTCTGTCGCCAGCTTTCAACGTCTTCACAAGTGGGCCTACTTCAACAACTTCGCCCATGGTTTCGTGGCCTAATATATCACCCTTTTTCATGGTGGGAACATACCCATTGTACAAATGAAGATCAGAGCCGCAAATAGCAGAAGTCGTTACCTTCACGATAACATCACCGCTAGAAAGAACTCGCGGATCTGGGACGTTCATCAAATCTACTTTTTGCTTTCCTTGCCAGGTTAAAGCTTTCATATAGTTGGTTTCTCCTAGTGTTTTAAGACGGCTTCTGATTCTGAATCACGTCCGCTAGACTGGCCTTCGATGGTGGCGAACTCTCCAGTTTCAAGAAAGCATTTGAGTCTTCGCAGATTTATAAAGGCCAACGATTTTGGATCTTCCCCTGCCATGCTCGTCAGTATTTCCGTAAACGTTCCGCCGGGAAGTTTGTAATCAAGTGCAAGACTAATGACTGTTCCTAAATTCTGTGGGGCGGGAGAAAACCAAATTGATCCTGACGTTTCTACTTCTGAGTCTTCAGTGCTTTGCCAGGCGATCATTTCATTTGGACGCTCGTTTGTGATCGTGGCCTCCCACTGGACAGTCTTTCCCTTTACTTCAACTGTCCAAAGCGATTTTGCTGACGACAACACGTCAACTGATTTGAGACTCTTCATAAAAAGTGGGAGGTTTTGAAAATTTCTGAAAAATGTGTAAGCGACCTCTGGGGAAACTCCAACGGTCACCGCCAGGCGACTCTTATCGTCATCGTGAAAGCGTCCGTCTTGAAACGGTCCTTTCTCTAAAGCTTTAGATTTTTGAGTTTTGTCGACCTGTGGTTTCTCGTGAATTGGAGGAGTAGGCATCTAACGAGTCCTTTCAGTAATTTTTATCAATACAAACATTTTTTTGAATCGCACATCTAAACCTGATGCAACAGTGAAGCCACTCGTAGTAGATAACTGAGAGTCAAAAGTGAAGCTTAGGCCGCATGTAATTTAATTGGACGTGTATTTGTGCCACAAATCAGTAGTAAATTTGCCCCAATACTAGGAATTTTCTTGATTCAAAATCTACCAGCTCCTTTGAGGAGTGCAGCGCGGCTTTGGTATGTTGTCTAAAGCGTGTGATGTCGCAGAGGTCAGCAAACCGTAAGAGCTAATTTCGAAACGAGAGCAGATAATTCCATCGGTGGCACGGTGAAAAGCGAAGTGAACGGTTTGGCGGTTGAAACGATATTGACCTTTGATCGTATCGAAAGAAAGGATACGAAACTTTTTCTCTCTCGCAACGGGAAGTCTGTAGAGGTGAAAATCACTTCAGATGGCTTCGCCAACAATCACTTTGAAAATCCCAGATACTCGGTGACCTATGAGGGCGGAACATTCGAATACAGTCTTAAGGGCCACGCCTGCTGGGCCTATTCGGTGAATCTCGCGCTTCTTATGATTGGCGCCTACACTCACTGACTTAGTGTGGGCAGGAGGATAAATTGATTATATTCCCCCCCCCTTTGTCTGCCTCTTGTCACGGGGCCAGACGATGCCAGAACACTTGATAAAGAGATAATTAACAGACGTGTCACTCGGGAGCAGTTAGTAAAAGTTGGCTATCAGCGCCGACATTCTTTACTCGTTATGCCAGCTGACTTCGATCTTATTCCCGTCAGGGTCAAAGATGAAGAAACTCGCGAACTGATTTTCTTTATGCATAAGATCACGAGCGAACTGAATATTCAGTGATTTACATTTCTTATACATGGCTAAAGCCTCTTGTTCCGAAGCCAAGCAAAATCCTAGATGATACCAGCTCGGGAACTTAGGAAGTTCATCAACAGGATCAATTGCGATTAAAAAGCCTGCTTCGTTATCCAGAAAAACTCCAGGATCATGGTCGAACTTCTTCTTAACATTTCAGTGAGCCTGTCGGGCTCCGCACTATTGCTAAGCTGCTACGTTCCCGAGCTTGTGGCTATAAACCATATTGGGCAGGTGGACCTCAATGGAGTCATATTTGAACTTCAGCTTGGGGAGCTTGGTGTTTCGATTGTCCCCAACATCCTCAATAACTATGAAACCTGCCGCCGCCAAGCTGTCACAGTCCTTTTTCACGTTTGCAAAGTCCCGACCCACCAATTTAGCCAGTTGATAAACCGAAGTGGGCTTTAAGTTGTGAATTGCCGCTAGAATCATATATTTCTGCTCACTCATAAGCTTCTGATAAACGGCTACTGAGGCAAAAATTAAAACATCAGGAGACTGAATCAACCTTTTTTTGCTCTTGATAACTTCTTTAAGTTCACTTCGGGTACGGTCTTTGAAGTCTTCCCAGGCTTCAAATGTAATTTTCAAAGTTTTACTTTTCATTACTCACGATCCTTTCAGTCTCGCCAATAAAACTCTCAAAGGCTTCATAAAAATCTTTTGCATCCAAGGCGACACGGGTTGTTTTGTCCTTCGGTAGTCCCGCGTGAATATGGAACCCAAAGGGTGCATGGTTATCAACAAGAAGTCGCGCCAGGTTACTGCCCCCATATCTATCAGCACAAACCGGGCTTTAATACCCTCTGGGTATTTTTCAGTTGGTTCAACTTCATAAACTTTAAGCTCGACCCGATAGTTCTCGGTAAGTTGAAATGACTGGTCCCAAACAAGCTTCGCATCACCCATATCTTATTGATGAATATAGGTAATATTGCCATATATTGGCAAGGGGATTTAGCCTTAATGGAAAAGAAGCAAAGTTGGAGTGCTCACTGCTTGGAACTCAGAATCTGTGTTTCCGAGGGCGACTTTCTTGATTTCACTTAAGAATATAGGTGTTCGAGTGCGTGGCTGGGATACGGCAGAAGTAAGTACCAAAAGAGCGGGTTGGTCTATATACGAAAGATCAGGTTTTACATTTGTCTAAGAAGGCCAAGCGCATTGATCTCATGAACGTCAGTCGAGAGAAGTATTTTCGAATTTTAGCCGACGTATTCGTCGATGGAAATTCGCTTTCAGCGCACTTGATGAAAATGGGCTTAGCTTATTCATACGATGGCGGAATCAATTCTTAAAACAATTTGGCGTTCCCAAGCTGCTCAACTAAGGTATGATTGTTTTCTCTACGCAGCGAAGTATCTAAAGCCTTGAAGCCTCAAGAAAATATGAGATTCATTCCGGGTTCCCGATGGTGGTTCCGGCGTGGTGCGATTCTAGTTCCCGGCGCAGCTCTCGTTTTTCGGCCTTGGTAAATTCAATCATATCATTTCCCGTTAAGCACCCTTTTTATATTTTGCAAGGCCCTCTGTAATGAACTTGCGCATGAGGGTCTGGTAAGGAACTTCCATCTGCAAAGCCAACGCCTTCAGCCCTGTGATAATTTCTTCGGGCAGGTTAACGCTCGTGGGGTGTTTGCGCTTGGTCTTAGCCTTGGAATACGCATCCTTGACAGCCTTGGCGTTAAATTTGACGCTTGCATAGCCTTTTTCATTCTTTACATAGTTCGCCATAAAGACTCCTCTCTTTCTTATTCATTTTCCGAATATGGATGATTCGGATTCCAGATCCACGGATCGTAAAGCAAACAAACACATGCAATCTACAAGCCACTGAATGAACTTAAAAGCCTCCATAGTGATTTACACTATAATACACTGTTATTCACTACGTCAAGAAATCGTTTTCGGCCAGCGAGTTAAGAGTGGTTTGGTAATTTAAGGTAAAAGACAATGTATGAAAGCAGGGCATTCCCTTGGGGAAACACCCACAAATGGACATCGAGCTCAAGGTAAATTTGCACCAAAGCCCGATTCCTAGAATCTCAGTAACAGTTTGGGTTTTTTGTGTGAGGAGGGCAATGAAAGTCCTTAACGGGATTTTTTGCCTCATGGCAATTGAGTCTTGTTGAATAGCCGCCTTCAAAAACTAACGTTTGATAGGGGTTATTTGCAATTCGAGTAAAGTGATCGATGTAAAAAACATCGGGCAACTGATCATTGGATTGAGGGGACTTTTCAAATCTTTGGACATGTCCACCAGCATCGTAAGTTGTTTGGGCAAGCATGTATTCTGCCCAATAGTTGGCTCGTCCATTCTTGCCAAACCAAAGAACCGCGTCATTGCTTCCCTTGAAGTGAACCGAGTAGCCGTAATAGTTCGCGACTTCTTCGCAGTACTCGAAATCCGCACCGTATGCTGCCTGGCCACCTATGATTAAGAGCAATGTATAAGTTAGTATCGTTTTCATTTTATCCCCCTTTTTGTTTGTTATCTGGAGGTAAACTCGTTTATTTCATAGTGTTAATCAAATTAATTGATTTTATATGTACTTTAAAATAATTAAAACACTTATGGATCTTTCTAGTTTGCAACTTAAGGCATTTTTCGAGACCGCGCGTCTCGGCAGTTTTTCAAAAGCAGCTGAAGCCTTACACATCACTCAGTCGGCTCTCTCACAGCGAGTGTCGAATTTTGAAAAGGATCTTGAGATCACTCTCATAATAAGAGACCCGTCCGGACCAGTATTGACTGAGGCTGGGGAGTTACTGTTTAGGTATTGCCAACAGAACGCGGCGCTTGAGAAAGAGGTTCTGGGGCAACTGGTTTTGGGGAAGGACCAGTTGGCGGGCGTGATTCGCATTGCGGGATTTTCTTCGGTTTTACGATCAGTCATTATACCAAGCCTTGCCCAGTTTCTAAGGTCTCACACCCATGTTCAGTGCGAGTTTCAGAGTTGTGAGGTCAAGGATTTGGCCGAAGTGCTAAGGACTGCTCGTGCGGAATTAGTCGTTATGGATTATCGCCTATGTAAGAGCGGAGTTGTGGAAGTGGTGTTGGGGCAAGAAGAGTACGTTGTGATTGAAAGTGCTAAACTGGCAAATTGCAAAGATGTTTATTTGGACCATGGCCCTCATGACAACGCCACCGAGTCGTTTTTCAAGTTTCAATCACAAAAGCCTATGGCGTTTAGGAGAACCTTCATGGGGGATGTCTATGGCATTTTGAATGGAGTTGAAATGGGTTTGGGCAAGGCGGTTATGTCTAAACACCTGCTAAAGGGTAACAATAAAATAAAAATTAAAAAAAGCCACAGAAGGTATTTTAGGGATGTCACTCTTCATTACTACGAGCAACCCTATTATTCTAAGTTACAGTTGGCGATAGTTCAGGAGCTTAAGTTAAATACCCCTAAGTTTCTTTGAATGTGCTAATTGAAGTTCGAATCCGGATTCGACATGGATCCGCTTGGGCAGAAATTTGGTGTCCCCAAGTATGGGGGGTTCAAACTGCGTGTGCTGAAATAGCTTATTGAATCGGCTTGTAACAACACTTTTTGTGAATTTTAACCTCTATGACTTTTTCTAGTTTGTTATCAGGGATAAACACAAGATGCCAGATCTCTTTGCTTTCACCGGGGTATGGCATAATTTTGTATGCGTAAATTGTGTCACTAAAAAAGTAACTGTCGGGGTCGCCAAGCTCAGTACGCACCAGTTTCATGGGCTTGCCCACGTATAGCTGATTGACTACAATGTGAACAGCCATCGACTCACGTTTCGTATGGTCGCCATTTTTAAATAAACTTTTATCAAGTTTTTTTATTCCCCATTTTTTTTGTGCTTCACTTGGGGACATGAAGTCTCCACGATAATATCCTGAGCTAGCAAATGCTATAAAGCAATATAAAGGCAAGAGTGCTGAGAATAGGGCGAATCCTTTAAATTTCATTTTGCCTCCTTTGGGATGGGCAGTCCAGGACTTATAACGTCAAGATTTTTATTTTGAAGTTCCTCAATTGCTTTGGCTTCGAGTGTTTTTTCGTTCCACTTGTTGTTTTTAAGAAGAGCTTCGGCCGCGGATTGACCGCGTTCGTTGTTAAAGATATCCATTTGCTTTTCACGGTTTGATTGGAGCGGGTTGGTTTCGTGAGCATCGAGATATTCTTTTGCTTTTTGTCGGCCCAGTTCCTTGGTTAGCAGGCCGGCCCAAACAAAGTGCCTAAAGGCATCACTCTCGTCATTAAGGTCTTGGTTAGGGAAGTTGCGGTTGGTAGCATCTTCCGCACGACCTTTTAGCTTATACACGGAGTAGGCTTGTTTAGGATTTTTAACGACAAGTTCTTTCTCAGCCTGGGTTAATCCTGGGTAAAAAACAAGTTTTGAAAGTAATGACCCTTTTTCTTTGGGCTTACACAATTCATCGCATTGGTTTGGGCACATAAAGGTGCCCATGTCTGTCATTAGCGTCGCACAGTTAAGTTCGCAATTTTTTGAACCCGTTTCAAGCTTGCTTCCTCTAAACCAATCGACACAATCCGGGTCAGCTGCGGTAGCGTTGCTTACGATTGAGAGGAGAGCGAAAAAAGTAATCCTATTAAGCCACATTAATCTTAACTTCTGCGTTTGGATAAATTGTGTTTAAAAATTTCATGAGCCGATCTATTGTGAACTCTTCTATATTATAATGGACAACCTTGCTGATCAGGGATTCGTTCTCACCAATCTTTTCGGCAAGCTCTCTTTGAGTCATACGTTTTTTGTTTTTGTAAATTACGATTTCCTGGCAGATGGCGTACTTAGTGCGATCTATGGCAGAAGCATCTTTGGGTAAAACCTTAGACGCAGGTCCTTTTGAAAGTCGTTCACGCACTTCTTTTAATTCAGCATCTGAAGGAAATTTTGTTTGTTTGCCCATTTTATTTTACCTCCGATCAACGCGAAATGCGTTGATGACTCCTAAATAATCATCAGAAATACAAATAAGAAGCACGAGGCGAAATGGTGAATTGTTTTTCAGTACAGGTTCGACGGTGAAATATTGAAATTCGCCATGCACTTCTTCAAGAGGAAAAGTTTGACCATCTAATGCTTGAATAAGATCAAGAATTAATTGGTCATTAACCGATTCAGCATGCTTTTCCTTGTAATGCTGATCGATAATGACTCGATTTAGATTTCTACCGTTGATATTTATTCTTAGGTTATATTTTGGTCGAGTCATCAAAACAGACTCTACCAAAGTTTGACAAATTTGTCAAACTGGCGTTCCCACGGGGATTCGAACCCCGGTATCCACCGTGAAAGGGTGGTGTCCTAGGCCTCTAGACGATGGGAACATTGCTGAGGCAAAAGAGGTATGAATCTGCCAGAGATTTCTTTAATGAACAACTTTTTCTTCAAGAATTTAGCTCAACTATAAAGGGGACACACAAAAAGAGCCGCGGGATTATCAACCCTTGCGAAATGGTGAGCCGCGATGGACTCGAACCATCGACCCCATCCTTAAAAGGGATGTGCTCTACCGACTGAGCTAGCGGCCCCTGCAATTGGAAAGACCCTAAGTTCTAAAAGCAGGCCCCCATTGTGTCAACGCTCTATTCTGAAAATAACGGCTTGATCCAAAGATTTTGCTCTCTGCCAGGTCCGACAGAAATCAAATCTATAGGAGTACCAAGCTCCACTCCAAGAAAGCTTATATATTCCTGAGCCTCTCGGGGTAGGTCTCGAACAGAGCGAGCGGTATCAATGGGTTCCTTCCATCCTTTAAACGATTTCAATACAGGCTGAGCCATCTTAAGAACCTTTGAACACATCGGATATTCTGCCGTCGGCTCTAGATCATCAATTCGGTAGTGAGTGCAAACTTTGATCTCATCCATTGCGGTCAGTACATCAAGCTTTGTAAGCACAAGATTGGTGATCCCATTAATTCGTATGGCATGTTTTAGTGCCACCAGATCCAGCCAACCACATCGACGAGATCGTCCGGTCGTGGCGCCAAACTCGCCACCAACACTTCTGAGATGCTCACCCAATTCATTGTCGAGTTCCGTCGGGAAAGGCCCCTCTCCGACTCGCGTTGTATAAGCCTTCGTAACGCCGACCACACGTGTGATTACGGCGGGGCCGACGCCTGCAGAAGTGCAGGCAGACGCAGCTAAAGTTGAGCTGCTTGTGACGAACGGAAATGTGCCATGATAAACATCGAGCAAACTGCCTTGAGCACCTTCAAAAAGAATATGCTTTTTCTTTCGGTGGGCTTGGTGCAGTTGAAAAGATAAGTTCTGACAGCGAAACTCCTCGAGCGCAGCTGCAAACGGTTTTGCCCACTTGATGAGTTCGTCAACGCTAAAAGTCTTTGATTTGTAGACAGTCTCAAAAAGGGCATTTTTTTCTTTTAAAGCGATCTCTAGCTTGCTCCGTAACACAGACTCTTCAAAAAGATCTCGAAAAAGAATGCATCGCCTTGAAGCGCGATCTTCGTATGCAGGGCCAATTCCTCTGCCGGTGGTTCCAATTTTTGTTCCAGCGGAGTCTGATTCTCTGGCTTGGTCGAGAGCTTTATGAAAAGGAAGTATCACGGTGCAGTCATCTGAAATTAAGAACTGACCAGGTCGTTGTACCAGCCCAGCATCTTTGATTTTCGAAAGTTCCTCAGTGAGCTTCTCGATGTCGATGACTACACCTGGAGCAAGTGCACATGTAACGTGGGGGTGAAAGATTCCAGAGGGAACCAAATGCAAAACGGTTTTTACACCATTTATCACAAGCGTGTGACCTGCATTTGATCCGCCTTGAAACCGTATAACAAAATCGACGTCTTTTCCGAAAAGGTCGACAATTTTGCCTTTTCCCTCATCTCCCCATTGTGCTCCAACTACTGCAAATGCTGGCAAAATATCTCCTAGCTCTGGTACCAAGGTGCCAGAGGCGGAAGTTTATCAGAGAGCTCTTTGTCGTCAAAAAAATTGACCAGCTTTTGTGCGGCGAGCATTGAGGACTTGTTAAATGCTTCAACCGTCAAAGAGGCCATGTGTGGGGTCAAAGACGCACTGGGTAGGGCAAGTAAAGGGCTCGCCGGTCTTAGTGGTTCGTTTTCAAAGACATCAAGAGCAATGGTTCGAAGATTTTTATTTTTGACTGCTTCCGCCAGGTCGAATTCATTGATTACGCCTCCTCGCGAACAATTTACGATGGCTGCATCATCAGAGATCCACTCTAACGTACGTCGGTTGACCATGTGTTTCGTTTCTTTAGTCAGTGGAACATGAAAACTCACGATATCGCCAACTCTCATGGCTTCTTCGAAGCCAACTAATTCAACGCTTTGCTGAAGGGCTAACTCGGGCTCAATGTAAGGGTCATATGCATACAACTTCATTCCAAAAGCTCGTGCGTATCTTGCCACTCGAGAGCCAACTCGCCCGAAGCCCACGATGCTAAGAGCTTTGCCTTCAAGTTCAAAACCCAAAAGTTCCGAGCGGCTCCAGTCTGGAAGTTTTCCCATCTTGAGGGCCAATGGGATATTTCTTGCAACACTGAGTATGTGGCTAAAAGTGAGTTCAGCGGTACTGGTGATATTGGCATCTGGAGTGTAGTAACAGGCAATGTTTCGATTCTCACAAAATGCAAAATCGAAATGATCAAATCCACTAGTGGCCGTGACCACCATTTGCAGACGTTCAAAACCCTTAAGGCTGGCTTCATTGATCTCTGTATCAGATCTCACGACAAGACCTTGCAAAAGCTCCGGCGACTTGAGGTCTTTAAGCTTTTTGACCCATTGAACTTGAAAGTTCGAATGGCTTTGAAGCCAGGCGAGTGCGTGGGCTTCAAATCTTCCGACAATTCCGACGCAGATTTGTTTCGTCACGATTCACAACCAAACGCGTGTTTACCCTCAAGCGGCGCCAAGCAAGACCTGGCCGCTAACAGGGCCGAAGGAATATCGCAGTCATGTCCCGCTACTGACAGCTCTTCGCCAACGGCACTGACAAGTCTAAGATGATCATTAGGAGTCAAAGCCCCCATATGTCCTACGCGCAAGATTCTGCCAACAAGATGATCTTGTCCGCCTGCCAACGTCATGTGGTGGTGAGACGCGAGTTTCTTCAACAGCAACTTGCCCTCAGCAGCGGTCATAGAGTCCGGAAGACTGAGTGCCGTAACTGTAGGACTGGGACTTTGAGAGTATATCTTTAGACCTAACGGCTCAGCTGCCAATTGTACGGCTTTTGAATAGAGGCTTACTTGTTCGAAAAGATTCGTCAGTCCGAACTTCAACATTCGCTCCAAAATCCACTCAAGGCCGCACCATAAATTAACGGGAGAGCTAAACCTAGTTTGACCTTTTTGGTTAGCTTCTTCTTCTTTGAGAAGATCAAAGTAATATCTCCTGCTTTGCGAATTTTTGCAGAGCTGCCACGCCCTTTCAGACAAAGCAACAAATCCTAACCCAGTAGGTAGCATGAAGGCTTTCTGTGAAGCGCCAACTACGACGTCGATCTCCCATTGATCCATCGGAAGATTCATGGCTCCAACTGCGGTAATGGCATCAACCATAAAAAGACAGTCTGTGAGCTTGTGACAAATACGGGCCAGCTCTTCGATGGGATGAAGAGTTGCCGTGCTTGTTTCGCAGACCTGAGTTAGCACGGCGCGGCAGTCGGGATGAGACTTAAGCTCCTGCTCTAAAAGAGAGGGGGCAAGGGCTTGGCCCCACGGCACCTTTATTGTCTTCACAGTGAATCCAAGGGTGTCCGCCATCTTTGCCCAGCGCTCGCCGAACTTTCCTGAGTCAACAACGATTACTTTTTCACCGGGACTCAGTAGGTTGATGATGGCGGATTCCATCGCACCTGATCCCGTCGTGGCTTGAACAAACACGCGGCCGGCTGTTTGAAATACAGGTTTAAGATTTTGTAGAACTGATTCTACAGTTGACTCGAAGCTGGCCGTGCGATGGTGTCCAAACGAACGAGCCAGGACTTGTTTGGCTCCGAAGGGCACTTGCACCGGTCCGGGCGTAAATAGAATGGCAGAACTCTCAGGCATGAAAGCGGTTTTATACTGTTTTCTAAGTGAAGTCACTCGAGGTTAATTTTTCTACTATTTATCAGTAGAGCCCTTTCAGTTTTTCAAGTAAAACTGAGCATAAAGAGGAGAGTTTTTGAAGCTACACAAAGCGCCTTATTTAGGCAGACTTTTTTCGAGCCCTACGGACTTAGTTTTAAAAACTCTGATTCTTGTTACGTTCACGTCTTGTGGCTATCAAATCGGCAATGTTCGCCGTGAAGTGCCCGAAAACTTGAAGAAGATTGCGGTTCCTGTATTTGCCAACCACACCGACGAAATGGGAGTTGAAAGTTATTTCACCTCTTCGCTCATAAAGGAAATCGAACGAACTCATTTAGCGGCGGTGACAAGTAAAGACGAAGCAGAAGGTTATATCGAAGGCACGGTTACAAACATACACTATGCGCTTGGTCCACAAGTAGATCGCGGGCTTAGTGAGTTTAACTCGCTTCCGGAGGGGTCGGCACTCGCACGGGAGTATCGAGTTGTTGTGTACATGGGAATTCGTCTTATTAGAAAGGCTGACAACAAAGTTCTCTGGGAAGGGAGCTTTTCTGGTGAACAAAGCTTTCCGGCTCCGGTTGTTACTGCGCCGATCTTAAATACCGTGAATCCGCTTTACACTCATTCCGCTCGACATCAGGCCATCCAAACTCTGTCACAGGATCTGATGGCAGAAGCCTTCGATCGTATGACGGAGAACTTTTAATGCGAAAACTTGGGTACCAAGATGTAATAAAAGATCTTGCTACAAATAGTCTTCGCACATTTTATCTAATTTCTGGTGAAGAAATGTTTTTGGTCGGCAGAGTGCTTGAGGCCATTGAAAAAGCTGCGGACCTTGGCGCCATGGTAGATTTCAATCGTGATGTTATTTACGGAAGTCAGTTTGATCTGGCGAGATTTCAAGAGTCACTCTCTATGCTCCCGATGATGTCACCTCGGCGTCTTGTGGTTTTGCGTGATGCTCACCAATTAAAGGCAAAAGTTCTTGAAGAACTCATAGAGCCCCTCTCTGACTTAGAAGACACAGTCACGGTTGTGCTGCATTTTTCAAAAGTTGATCAAAGAACACGTTTTTATAAGGCTCTTGCAGCAAAGGCTATGTTCATTCAGTTAGGCACACCTTATGAAAATGAAATGCCTCAATGGATTCAATGGATTGCCAAAGAGAACGGTGTCTCGTTTGACGATCAAAGTGTCGCCTATATTCATCAGTATGTTGGCTGCGGTCTTCTCGAAACTGAAAGCGAAATAAAAAAAATTGCCGCCTATATTTCGCCTAAGAATCAGGCTACCTACGCCGACGTTAGACATGTCATATCTTCTGTAAGGGTTCACACGATTTTTGCATTTACCCAGGCGGTTGGCGAAAAAGATTTGGTGGCCTCACTTTATTGTTTAGCTCAATTGCTACAAAACGGCGAAAGTGCCGTTGGAATTGTGGCCATGGTAGCGCGGCATTTGCGGATCATAGAAGCTGTTGCCGATGGCCAGAGATCTGGACTTTCAACTGCACAATTGGCTTCGCGGGCCGGTATCGCGCCGATGTTTCTGAAGGAGTATTTGGCCCAATCTTCGGCTTGGAGTAAAGCGCGCCCCAAGGATGCCTTGGAGGTCGTTTTAACTACTGATCGAGCTTTAAAGAGCTCGCCGGTTTCTTCGCATATATGGCTAGAAAACATGGTACTGAAACTTTGTGGAAGAGGGCTTCAAGCGCCGGAAACTTTTGGCCGATAAGCTACTGTGGTATTTCAAGACGACAAATCATCCAAAAGACGAAAGCATCCCAGACGAAAGACGGATTCACCTATGGGAATTCTGTACCGGGGAGAGTATGAGATATGCAGACTGTCTGAAATTGGAGAAGGCGGACTGGGGTTTTTCAGCGATTGCACGTATAATAAGGGATCCCAGGCTGTCGTCACATACTCTATTGAAGGTTTTTTTGTCGTAACAACAGCCGAGATAGTCTCGCAAAATTCCCGTGACGGCAAATACCACCACGGAGTCGCTTTTACAAACGTCAGTTTTGAAGCTAAAAGACGTATTCGAGATTTTATTGCCTCTCGAACAGATACTTACTTAGTCAACGACTGAAGCTGCTGAGAAAGTCTTGAGATCTTTCTCGAGACAGACTTGTAGTGAACCACGCCTTTGTTGCCGGCTTTTTGCGCCTTAGACATGAAGTCTTTAAGGAGTTCACCCGCGAGTGATTTATCACTAGCCTTAATGGCTTCACGAACTTTCTTTTCAAGTGTTCGCACGGTTGACTCGATTCGAGTGTTAACTGCGTTTCTTCGTACTGCCTGGCGGGCGCGTTTCTCTGCCGATTTGTGAGTTGCCAAGTTATTGCCTCCAAACTAAGCTTTTTTGACAGATTGCGGTGTAACATACAAAGGGCAGCTATGCAAGAGGCGAGTGGGCAATCGGCCATCAAGAAGACAAGTGTGGGTAAAGCGGCTCTTTGGATGGCATCCGGCACCCTGGCCAGCCGTATACTTGGACTTATCAGAGATATGACTATGGCGGCAGCTTTTGATCGCACTGTGACAGACGCGTGGCTTGTAGCGTTTCGGCTCCCTAACCTTTTTCGACGAATCCTAGGAGAGGGCTCCCTGAGCGTCACCTTCATACCTGCGTTTATAAAAAAGATGGAGACCGAAGGGCTCTCTCAAGCACGCGATTTTGCCTCTGCCATGTGGACGCTTTTATTATGTCTGCTAATACCACTCTGCGGACTTGGGATCATCTACAGCGAGCAGATTGTCGGCTTATTCACTCCAGGGGAGGCTTACCAATCCATACCTGGAAAGGTAGAGATGACCGTAATCTTTGCCAAAATCATGTTTTCATTTCTTGTACTCGTGAGTCTTTATGCCTTTTTTATGGCCGTTCTGCAGAGTCTTGGCCGGTTCGGTCTGGCGGCATTTGCCCCTACTCTTCTAAATATTTGCCTCATTGCGAGTGCGTGGGTTCCGCAAAACTGGTTTACGCTTGAGGGCGAAGAGCTAGCGTGGGCTGTTCTCGTGGGAGGCTTCCTGCAGGTCGCTTTGCTGGTTCCGACTATAGTCAGGTTGGGTCTGTTTCCGCGATTAGTAATTCGGTTTCTTACGCCAGAGGTAAAAGGTGTACTTTTGCGAATGCTCCCCAGCGTAGTGGGGCTAGGAATCATGCAAATGACCATTTTAGTTAATACTCGATTTGCAAGCCGATTACCAGAAGGCACGAACTCTTGGATATTCTGGGCGGATCGTATTTTGGAGTTTCCGCTTTCACTTTTTGCTGTGAGCCTCGGGAGTGCTCTACTGCCAACGATGAGTCGTCACTGGAGCCAAGGTGACACAGCGGCCATGTCGAGGGATGGAGTTCGTTTTTTAAAATCTATTTTAACGATCTCACTTCCCATTGCAGTGTTCACTTATTTTTTAGCGCCGCAAATTGTGACTGTGCTCTTTGAAAGAGGAAACTTCTCTGCGCATGACTCTTTAATGACTGCTCAGATTTTGCAAATCTATTCCGTAGCTATTTTAGCATACAGTGTAGTTCGAGTGCTGGCACCTATGTTTTACGCAATGGAAAACACATGGTTTCCGGCTCTTGTTTCGGCCCTTTCTCTCACCGTGCACGTTGTGATGGCTCCTTTCTGGATTGAAGCTTTTCAGATTCAAGGGTTGGTGTTTTCGACAGTGCTTAGTAGCGCGATGAATGGAATACTTTTAATGCTTGGCCTTCGTTTTTGGATCGGACCGATTTGGGGGCGCGATCTAATACTTCATTTTATTAAGTTGATCGTTATAGGGTCTTTAGTGGCACTCAGTTGTATCGTTATCGGAAACATACAAATGTTTGAGACACATTATTTAGACATGCTGTCGCAACTAATTTTATCGGCCGTAGTATTTGTGGCAGTTGTATATGCTTTTGGTAGCTTCATTGGTGTGGGTGAAGTTGTTGAGATAAAAAACAGAATACTCAACCGATTCAAGCGCACCTAGGAAGAAATCTAATTGCAATGATGTAACAAAAAAGCAAAGGAACCGCTCCAAAATTAATTGAAAAAGAACGGTACCTAAAATATTAGTTTGAGCGCCATTTGACGTAATCGAAGCTCCATCGATAATTTTGAGAGAACTGCTTGCCGCTCCAGAATTCAGCCCCCTTAACTCCACCCGCAAAAATCTTGTCTCCGCGCTCAAGGTAAACGGCATTTCCGGTGTGCTTCCAAAGCCAGGCATACGCCGGTGCAATAAGAAGATTCAAATCGGGTTCGCCCGCAGATTTACTCTTAACGTCGTAGAAAAAAGAAAGGTCTTTTTCAATCCAAGCAGCCTTCCAAAGTTGATCTGTGGCTTTTTCTAGCGCGGCAATTGCTGACGTTGAGTTTGTGAGCTCGATGTATTCGATTAACGCGGCAAAATTAAGACCCAGCATATAGGGCGCCCACCACGAGCATGTCTGTTTATCTAGTACAGTATCTAGATGGCCTAGCGCAAATCCCACAGCCTTTTCGAGATTAGGATGTCTGCCAAATCCTGCCTTTTCGTAGGCAATGTATGCTTGAATAATATAGGCAATTTCTCGGACGTATTGGCACTTGTCGCCTACAGTTAACGGAGCAAAGGCGGAGTACAATGCCATTCTTTTAATTGCTTCCTTTGAGCTTGCATCACCTCGTAGCTGCCAGTTCGTATACATTCCGTGCGGGAATATTCGCCAACCTGAGAGGCGGCCAACCGGATAAGTGACTCCGTTTGTTGTAGACAATACCCAGTCTCTGTAGGCTTCAGCCGCCCATCTCGCGCATTCAAGCCAACTGTTATCTCCTGTGTATTCAGCAATCTGAAAATAAACTCGAGCGCCATCGTAGAACCAAACGTTGCCTTCATTTGAAACTCCTGACGACCCAATCGCCCCGCGAATTTGAGACTCAACGCAATATTTCTTTCCGTCAAGCATACGTGTTTTCCAAAGCTCAAGTTCTGGAATCGGTCCACCAATCGCCGGAAGTTGTGTCGACCCATCGTTTTCTCCAACACCTATTTCGTTAGAGTTACCCGACTGGTCAGGATTATCTGAAGAGTTTTTGCCGGGGTCGTGAGAAGAAGAGCTCAAGTTTGAGACTTCTCCGGCAACCTTGAAAGGTGACTCAGAAGAACAAGATACAACGAAAGCTGCAAATGCCAACTGCGACAATAATCTAAAAATGAAACGTATCATTGTGAACCCCACCCTCTACTACTGTATTTAAATGCAATCCGCATACCCAGGTATTGCATTCCAGAGCGACCTAGAAGAGAGCTCGTAATGTGTTGCTGTCGAAACTATGAGAAGCAAACTTTTTTTTTACAGTATTGGAAGGGGATTCTGCGGTGTAATTACCAAGCGATTCTGACCCTATTTAATTACCAAGGGAATTTAACCCTATTTGTGTTTCATTTGGTAACAGCAGGTCGTACAAATTCAACTAACCTGGTTGGGATATCATTTGATTCGGAGAGGTTAAAAACAAAGTTGTCTTTGATTTGGACACTTATTTTTGCAAAGAATGCGTGGATTCAGATGAAGCAACCTCGCCGGTGCGCAGGAGTTTTTTTGCTTTGTCCCAAAGCTCTTCTTTTTTAGCATTGTCCAAAGTTTTAAAATCGAGTTTTTCCTCTGAACAGATCTCATCCATTTTTGCGAATCTCTTTAAAAATTTTCGATTGGCGTTTCTTAAGCTAGTTTCGGCGTCTATTTCGAGATGCCTGGCGAGCTGAGAAACGCAAAACAGCAAATCGCCTATTTCTTCCGCCTGTCGCTCGCGGGTTTCAAACAGGGCCTCTTCTACTTCCCTTAACTCTTCTTTCACTTTTTCGACGACTGCGTCTGAGCTACTCCAATCAAAATTTACAAGCCGAGATTTTTCGCCAATCTTTTGTGCGACCTGAAGTGCTGGAAGGCCTTTAGGAATTCTGCGAAGGGAATCCAAAAGCTGTTTCTGTTGAGACCGAGCGCTGTCGTCGCGCGATTCTTTAGCTTTGATTTCTTCCCATTGAGCGCGAAGCTCCACGTCATTAAGAGTTTGCTTGGTGGCAAAAACGTGAGGATGCCTACTTACTAATTTTTCGTTCAGCTGTTTAGCTACCTCGCCGAAATCAAATTGATTGTTTAGGCGGGCTATTTCGCAATGAAAAACAACTTGCAAAAGCACATCACCGAGTTCCTTGATAAACTCTTGATTCCCGGATTCGCTAGTGCCATCAGTTTCGTGAAGATTTTCAATAGCCTCGATCAACTCGTGGGTCTCTTCTATCAGGTACGGGACTAGGCTTTTGTGGGTCTGTTTTTGATCCCAAGGGCATCCATTTGGGCCAAGTAATTGTGACATGGTAGACAAAAGTTGATTAACCGGGCCTATATCGGGGACTGTGTAAGACAAAATAGACGTCCTTTCGTGTCAATTCCTTGAAAATTCCGATAGGATAAATAGCAAGCTCGGAATATTTTTTATATAGATCTCGTGAAGGATATCTAACAAAAGATGGGCGATAGTTCAAAGCTCGGAAAATATGAAAGTCCTAAGTCACCATGGCGCCGTGGTGGGGTGGTGTACAGGTTTAAAAAGTTCCTCAGTTGGATAGACAGCCTGGGGCTTGAGAAGAGCTTCGTAGGCAGAGGATTACTTAAACTAGAGGACAGATTCAAAATTCGCCGGATAGTCTTATTATTCGTGTACGGCCTTGTGCTCGCATTTATATCTAATCTCGACCTCGATTTTTTCTATACCGGATATTCCGAAGGCGATATTGCAGCCACAGATATAAAATCTCCGATAGGGCTAGATTACATTGACTACGCACAGACCGAGAACAAGCGGCTCGAGCAGGAGCGAGCCGTACCGCCAGTTATGGACTTTGATCGAGAGCTCTATGAAGGCCTCATCAACGGAATTTACGCTGGCTTTCGCGAAATGCGAAAGCTTATCCGCCAAGAAGGGATTCCGGCTAAAGGAATAGGACGCGACGAAAAGATCAAAGAATTCATTCAGCATCGAAGTCGTTTCGACACTTTGTTAGGTGCGGGATCGATTCAAAACCGAGATTTTGAATGGTTGGTCGAGAAGAATTTTAGCGTCGCGATTGAAAACTTTATTTTAAGAGTCCTAGAGGCCCGAGCCGGGTTGTACCTTACAAGCGATCTTGCCGCCTTAAATGCTATGACTGACGAGAAAATCGTCTTGCGTGTTGTTCGCCAGGGTGGAGGGGGCAATGAGTTACCAGTAAGAATAACAGAGCTTTCCGATGTTTCCGAAGCAAGAAAGCTTAACGAAAAAAATGCAGGCCGAGCTGATAGACTTGGAGCAGATGCAAAGCTTCACCTTCAAAGGATTGTCGATGCTCTTGTTATTGCAAATGTCACACTGAATCGACAAGAGACATTAGATAGGAAGCAAAAAGCAAGGGATTCGGTGAGGCCGCTTAAGACGAGTATTGCTAAAAATCAGACAATTCTCACATCTGGGTCTGTTGTACAACCATCGCACATAGAAATTCTCAACGAAATAGAGCGTAAGCAAAAAGAAAAGGTAGATGACTTTAACTCATTGGTTCTTTCTCTGATCTTTGTAGTTGTCGTGTTGGTTTTTGCATCGTATTTGCGACGGTTTACACTCAACAAAGTCAAAATTCCGAACAAAGATTTAACAGCGATGGGGGTTGCCACATTGGCGGTTCTTATTGCCTCGAAGATTTCCTATTTTCTAGTCAATGAGTCTCTTGGAGAAAGGTTCTCAGGGCTAATACCCCAAATGGCTTACATTTATCTGCTTCCGTTTGCAGCAGCGCCAATGCTGGTTGGGCTGATCATTTCCTTTGGCGAAGTCGTATGGTTGTTCACATTGTTTGCGTCTATTGTCTTTGGCCTCTCGTTTGATGGTGATGCCACGATTCTTCTCGTTACGGCAGTGGGTGGTATTGCCGCAGCTCGAGGCGTATATGGGTGTAAAAAGAGAAACGATATCTATTTTGCCGGATTGAGGACTGGAGTTGTAAACGCTTCGGTCATAACATTGTTAATGCTTCTTACGTCGAGTACATCCGAGTGGGGCCGAGATATCCTTTGGTGCGCACTTGCTGGTTTAATATCGGGTGTATTTAGTTCCTTTGTTGCCATGACTTTGGTGCCTTTGTTCGAGAGCTTGTTCAATTACACGACGGATGTGAAGCTACTTGAGTTAGGCAATTTAGATCATCCCCTGATGAAAGAGATGTTAGTTAAAGCGCCTGGGACCTACCACCATTCACTTGTCGTTGGCAGCATGGTTGAAGCAGCAGCTGAGCGTATCGGAGCTAATCCTTTGCTGGCGAAAGTGGCCAGCTACTACCACGATATTGGTAAGCTTAAGCATCCTCAGTACTTTATTGAGAATCAGAGGCCGGGGCATAACCCGCACGATCATTTGTCTCCTCATATGAGTAAGACTGTCTTAATAGCTCACGTAAAAGATGGTGTCGAAATGGCGAAACGCTACAAGCTGGGTAAGCCTATTGTCGATGTCATACTTCAACACCATGGTACGACGCTCATTTCCTATTTTTACAATCGAGCGCTTGAAAGAGCCGAAGTGAGTCTTTCAGATCCAGATGAAGGCGATTTTAGGTATCCGGGGCCTAAGCCTCAGTTTCGAGAGGCAGCACTTTGTATGTTGGCTGATAGCATAGAGGCGGCCGCACGATCTTTAGATGAGCCAACGCCGGTTAGGCTTCGCAATATAGTGAAGAATATAATTAACAGAAAATTTTTAGACGGTCAGCTCGATGAATGTAATCTCACATTGAGAGACCTTTCTTCAATTGAATCAGCCTTTACCAAAGTAATTTTGGGAATCTATCACCAGCGCATTGATTATCCGAAACATGCTGGAGGCGGTGCATCTGAACCGTCACCTACGAGACCAAAGATTGTTTCCGTTCGCAATCATTGAGAAGCTAACGGAATGAAGTTAGAAATCTTTAAAAACACGCGCGCAAATATTTCTTTAAAATTTATAGAAACCAAACTGAAAGAAGTAGAGAAGAGTTTACGAAAAGTATGTGGCTACAAAAGTCACGAAGTTCTGAGAGTCGTCTTTATTGATGCCGCGCAGATGAAAAAACTTAATCATCAGTATCGATCCAAAAATAAGGTGACGGATGTTTTAAGCTTTCAAGGGGTTGAAGATGGAGTCTTCGGAGAGCTCGTTTTCTGTATGCCCGTTCTTAGGGAGCAAGCAAAGCAGAATAGCTGGCCTGTTTCTACCGAATTCCTCTATTTAACGATTCACGGCCTTTTGCATTTGCATGGCATGGATCACGAACGCTCAGTAGTAGAAGCCGAAAAAATGTTCAGCATCCAAGATCGAATATTTTCTCAAATCACAGGGATTCCCTTAAAAGGCACCTAACAGGTGCCTGTCAAATCGCTAGCTCAGCTGCGTTAATTGCAACCTGAACGGACAATTGCTACCATCCAGTATCGGGTACCATTATAGATTTTCGCGTTAGCTAGTTCATAGATCGAGGGATAAAAAATGTCATTGGCAACAGAGTTGGGTGAGCTGAATGGTCGAGTGGCGAATCTTCAGGAGGAACTGAGCAAATTGCGGAGGTATCTTTGACGTCGAACGCCGTAAGGCTCGACTCGAAGAGGTCGGTAACTCTTTAAAGAACCCCGCTGTCTGGGAAAAGCCAGCTGAGCTTCAGAAGTTCAATAAAGAAAAAGTACTCCTCGAAAAGTCTCTAGAAACTTGGAGCTCTTTTGAGTCTGGCGTTTCAGACGCTTTAGTCCTACTTGGGTTTGCTAAAGAAGATGACGATGAAAATTCCTTTGAAGAGCTTAAACAATTAGTTAAGAGGCTCGAAAAACAGTCTGAAGATCTAGAACTTGAAAAGATGCTTCGAGGCGAGACAGACGCCAACTCGGCGTATCTTTCTATCAATTCGGGCGCAGGAGGTACAGAGGCCTGTGACTGGGCCGATATGCTTTTTCGAATGTACACTCGGTATGCCCAAAATAGTGGTTTTAAAGTGGAGATACTCGACATCTCCCATGGAGAAGAAGCGGGAATAAAATCTGCAACCATACAGATTCAGGGCCCATTCGCGTACGGATTTCTCAAGGCAGAAAATGGGGTCCATAGGTTGGTGCGAATAAGTCCGTTTGATTCAAACGCAAGAAGACATACCAGTTTTGCATCGGTTTTTGCTTGGCCAGAGATCGATGATGAGATCGAGATCGAAATTCGCACCGAAGACTTAAGAATTGATACCTATCGCTCGAGTGGTGCGGGTGGTCAGCATGTCAATAAAACTGACTCCGCCGTACGAATGACACATATTCCGACGGGTATAGTTGTACAGTGTCAGAACCAGAGAAGCCAGCATGCCAATAGAGACAAGGCTATGAAAATGATGAAGGCAGCTCTCTACGAGAGAGAAGTAGAAGAGCGCAATAAGCTGAAAGATGAAGTGGAGTCGACAAAAAAAGCGAATGAGTGGGGAAGCCAAATTCGCTCTTATGTGATGCAGCCCTACCAGCTCGTTAAAGACCACAGAACAGGCTATGAAACGAGTCAGGTTCAAGATGTTATGAACGGGGATCTAGACGCATTCATCAAGTCTTACTTAAGAAGTTCCACGGCTGGGATATAACTTTGAAAAAACCCAAAGCCTCCACTACATGGAAGTTCGACCTCTGGTTGGCACTAAGGTACCTCAAGGGCAGGCGGGTCTGGCGATCGCCTTCCTTTGTCTTCTCAGCTTTAGGAGTCATATTGGGAGTCGGCTGCATGGTCGTTGCCATGGCCGTTGTTAGTGGCGTTGAATCCCTGCTCAAGCAAGCCGTGATGGATGTAACTGGGCACATCCTTGTTATGAAGCCTGTCGGCTTTGATAGAGATGACACAGGAATGAGCACTAAACTGGAAAAATTCTCTAACACGATTACGGGGATAACGCCCTTTCTTCATATCGAGGGGCTAAGTGCTCATAAAGGTGTTGTGTCAGGAGTCGTACTTCAAGGAGTTGACCCCTCATCCGTAGGATCGGTTTTGAACTTGAGAAACCGTGTATTAGAAAGTACCCAAAATGCGGGCGCCGAGATCTCTGGTTTTGATAGGTTTTTGCAGGCGTCCCAAGGGAGCGTACTTGTAGGCAAGGAACTAGCTAAAAAATTATCATTGTCACTCGACGATGATATTACTCTTATCATTCCCCGAGCTACGACGGTGCACAAACAGGGATTCACAAGACAAATAGGCCGATTTAAAGTTGTTGGGTTTCTGGATCTTGGCAAGTACGAGTTCAACGAACGCTACATCATGATGAACATACAAGATGCGCAAGAGTTAGCGAAGGTCGGTAAAACGATTTCAGGCTACAGGCTCAAAATTTCAGATCCCTCGAAGGCACAAGATGTCGGATTTGATATCAACAGAGAGCTAGGTCACCCCTATTGGACGCGCGACTGGATGGAGGTGAGCCGCAATTACTTTTCAGCCGTAACCTTAGAAAAGACAGTGTTGTTCATAGTGCTCCTCTTTGTTGTTATGATTGCCAGTTTTAACGTGAGCTCAGCTCTATTTGTTCACGTTTTAAGAAGGTTTTCAGATATCAGCCTACTTAGAACTTTTGGTATGAGTCAAAAAAGTGTGGCACGGGTTTTTTCACTACAAGGGCTCATCGTGGGAGTTTTTGGCGTGGCCTCGGGTCTTCTTTTTGGACTTTTTTTAACGAAGCTCGTTGAAATTAGCACTTGGCTTTACGTACCGGCTGAAATTTACAAATTCGACCATCTGCCAATTGAATTAAGGTGGTTGGATTGGCTATTGATAATATCAGCTTCTCTATTACTGTGCTGGGTATCATCGTTAGCTCCTGCGCGAAGAGCAAGTCGGATGAACCCCGTGGAGGGAATTCGCTATGAGTGAAGAGACTGTTGAATCCTATCAACCCACTCTGGGTGCCTTGTTAGAGGCGAGGAACGTATCAAAAGTTTATACGAGCACGGACGTCGCAGTGCCTGTTTTGAAAGACGTCGATTTCGCGCTCCAGATCAACGAAGCCGTTTGTATAATGGGAAGATCTGGTGCAGGTAAGAGCACGCTGCTACACATACTAGGTACACTTGATGCCCCAACCGAGGGCAAAGTGTACTATAAAGAAGAAGACATTACTAAATGGGATGACACTCAGTTAAGTCGGTTTAGGAATGTCAAAATGGGTTTTGTCTTTCAATTTCATCATTTGCTCAGCGAATTCACAGCACTCGAGAACGTGATGCTTCCTGGTCAGATCGCGGGTCTTTCTCTAGAGACTTGCGAGTCCAAAGCAAAGTCTCTTTTGTCAGAGTTAGGGCTTTCTCATCGCTTGAGTCACTGGCCGGCACATCTCAGTGGCGGAGAGCAACAAAGGGTTGCCATTGCGCGAGCACTTATTTGTGAGCCAGAAGTCCTATTTGCCGACGAGCCGACGGGGAATCTTGACTCAAAGAATGCGCTGGCCCTTCAAGAGCTCCTTTTTGAGTTATTAGAAGATAAGGGCTTTAGCCTCCTCACCGTGACCCACGATCAGGCCTTTGCTAAGCGGTTTACGCGGGTACTCACGCTTCGGGACGGCAGGTTTTGACATGGGATGTGAATCCGTATACTCTCCCTCGTTGTTACGTAACCCACTAAAACCATTGGATTTTTGGAGATTCTAAAATCGTGTTGATACCACCGATAAGCATTAGGCAACAATGGCCAAGTGGGGAGTGCGATTCCACTCAATCCTTACAAGCGTCGCTTTTCTCTTTCGTAAACCCCCTATTTTGCACCCCCTTTCTTATTTGTTTGCTGCTGTTTGCTGGAGTTACGAGCGGTGAATCCGCTTTAGGTGCCGGAAAGATTTCAAAGATTGAAATAGAAGGTCAACGAAAGATAGACGTCGAGGCAATAAGGGCCAAGATTCAAAGTGCACTCGGTGAAACCGTCGATCAAAAAAAAATCAGCGAAGATGTGAAACGGATATTTGCCTTAGGATATTTCAAGAACATTCAGGTCTCCAAAGTGAATCGAGCTGACGGCGATCTTGAACTGAAGTTTAAAGTGTTCGAGAAACCCTCGATGTCCGAGATTAAATTTCTTGGCAATAGCGATCAAAAAGAAGAAGATCTACTCGATGCTTCGGGCGTCAAACCCTACGAAATTCTTGACTACCAGAAGCTCAACACCGCCGTAGAAAAGCTTTCAAAGTTCTACGAAGAAAAGGGCTATTTTTTAGCTCGAATCAGCTATGAAGTTCAAGAGACTGAATCTGCCGACGCGGTAAAAGTAAACTTTATTGTGAGCGAAAATGAAAAGGTTAAAGTAAAGAGGATTACTTTAGTAGGAAACTACAGAATCTCAGATACAGAAATTAAAACAAAACTTTTTACACGAGAAGATGGTTTCTTTTCATTTCTATCGGGTTCCGGTTCTTACCGGCAGGACGCTTTTGAGAGAGATGTTCAGATTGTTAGTATGGTTTATTTCAACAAAGGCTTTGTGCAGGCAAAGGTTGATCGCCCTCAAGTCTATATAACGCCAGACAAAAAATCGATTTATATTACAATTAGAGTTGAAGAAGGCGAACAGTTTGGGGTTGGTGAAGTGAACTTCTCTGGAGACCTTCTCTTTACCTCGAGTGAACTTGAAGAGTCTGTGAATCTAGACGGCAGAGACATTTTTAGCTCAGAGGTGCTCCGTTCTGACATTGAGTCGCTTCAAGCAAAGTATGGTGATCTTGGTTACGCGTTTGCCAATATCATTCCTCAAACAAGAGTCCGAGAGCAGGAGCGCCTAGTCGATATTACCTTTGAAATTGATAAGGGTGAAAAAGTCTATCTTGGTAGAATTCAAACGAAGGGCAATACAAAAACACGAGATAAAGTGGTTCGCCGTGAGCTGAGGATCGCTGAGGGGGAGCTTTACAATGAAACCCGAAAGCGTAAATCCGAGGGCAATGTAAAACGGCTTGGATATTTTGACGATGTTGCATTTACGAGCAAAACCTTCCCGGATGATCCAAGTCGTATGGATTTGGACATCGTGGTAAAGGAGCGTAATACCGGACAGATTATTGTTGGCGCCGGTTATAGTTCATTCCAGGGGGCCGTGTTTCAGGGGCAGATTCAGCAGCAGAACTTTTTAGGCCGGGGCCAATCGATCGGTCTGAATTTTCAAGTTAGTAAGGTTAATAGCATCTTCAATGTTAGTTTTACCGAACCCTATGTCTACGACACTCTTTGGTCCTTTGGCGCTAATGCCTATCGAACAGAAAATAGGTACAATGAATTCACGGATACCAGGCTTGGAGCCTCGGTCACCGTTGGCCACCCACTTGCAGAAGATCTCATCGCATCCTTGCGATACAGAAACGATTATGCCCAGATAGATCTCGCAAAGGCTGATCTTCAAGAGATTTATCCCGTAGAAACAACCAATGGTCGCACAAGTTCGGTGACGGCCATTATCGATTATGACAAACGAAACGACCGAATGTTCCCGTCTGATGGTTACTACCTAAGTGCATCGCATGAGTACGCCGGTCTAGGCGGCGAAATTTACTTCAATAAATCGCTGGCAACGGCTCGTTATTATCGACCACTGATCTGGGATTTGGTACTCAGGACCAACTTCACCTACGGAAGCATTTCTCCGGCGGGCAATAGAGCTCCCCCTTTCAATGAACTCTTTAGATTGGGTAGTGATCGCACTCTTCGCGGGTTTAATTGGTTTTCGATTGGCCGCAAAAAAGTCATCACCAATCCAGCAAGTGACAGTCGAGGTTTAGAGTTTGTATTTGGTGGTCGGCAGCAGGCTTACTATAACCTCGAGCTTGAGTTCCCGGTAATTAGCGAGGCCGGTATTAAAGGGGTGTTGTTTTACGACTCTGGATATGCGGACGATGAGATTACTTTTGAAGACTTTAGAAGTAACTACGGTATGGGCTTTAGATGGTTCTCTCCGCTGGGACCACTGCGGTTTGAATGGGGTATTCCCATCAATCCTCAAAGAAATGAAGGCACCAACTTTATCTTCTCGATAGGCGCACCTTTTTAGCTCTTACTCGATCCGCGAGAAGTCTTAGCGAAGGACAATGGTCTAATTTAGGGGGCGATGACGAAACGCCAGGTTTTGTCAGCTTCATGACGCGTATCAAATGCAAACAGCTCTAAGCTTGGGCGAGAAATTGCTGGCCACATTTGCTCGGATATCGTATCCATTGGGTTCTTATTTGAAAAAAGAGAGGTTGTGTTTATGAGATTTAATAAAGGTTTGCCCGCTGTAACACTGTTAACAATTGCGATGTCACTTTTGACAGTAGGCTTTTCTTCTGCCGCAACTACAGCTGCAGCTGACGCTAAAATTGGATATGTAGACTTGCAAAAGGCGATTCAGTCAACAAAGGCCGGCAAAGTTGCACGAACTAGCCTTGAAAAGGAATACGAATCCAAAAAGAAAAAACTTCAAGAGCGAGAAAAAGAAATTACAAAATTACGTGATGATCTCGAAAAGAATGCAATGCTATTGAAGGACGATGCAAGAATAGAAAAACAAAAGAATCTTCAGCAAAAAATGCTCGACTATCAAAAACTCGTTCAACAGAGCCAGCAGGACATGTCTGAACAAGAAAAAAATCTCACACAACCTATTCTTGAGAAGCTAAGAAAAGTTATGGATGGCATGGCTAAAGAGGGCGATTACACTTTAATACTCGAGAAGTCAGAGCAGAGTGTACTTTGGGCCAAGAAAGACATTGATTTAACTGACGAGCTTATCAAAAAGTTCGAGAAAGAGAAGTAATGAAGGAGTTTGTGATGGATATCTGCGGGATTCAAGAAATCTTGCCACATAGGTATCCATTTCTCTTGGTTGATCGAGTTTTGAAACGAGAGAAAAAGAATCCAAATGAAAATCACGTTGGTGACCGGATTGTTACATTAAAGAATGTGACTTTGAATGAGCCTTTCTTTGTAGGTCACTTTCCTCATTTGCCGGTAATGCCTGGAGTTTTACAGATTGAAGCTTTGGCCCAATCTTGCGGGTTGCTTGCTCATATCCCCCACCCAGAGGGAAAGAAGTGGGATGTATTTATTCTGGGCGTCGACAATGCTAAGTTTCGTAAACAAGTAACGCCCGGAGATACTCTCATTATGAAGGCGGAGATCATTAAAGCACGCACGGCCCTTTATGTCTTTAGTTGTTCAGCAGAGGTAGAAGGCGAAACAGTCTCACAGGCGGAGTTAATGGCAAAAATGTTTGCCTGATGGAGTGTGATTTGAGCGAAGTGAGTATTCATCCATCGAGTGTTATCTCCTCAGAAGCCATCATCGAAAAAGGCGTCTCCATCGGTCCGTTTTGTACCCTGAGGGGCCGAGTGCGTATTGGCGCGAACACGCATCTACATAGCAATGTGAGTATTGGCATAGAGTCAGGAATCGTGGAAATTGGTGAAGGTAATCAGATCTACCCAGGTTGCGTGCTGGGCGGTGCACCTCAGGACAAGAAGTACAAAGGCGAACCCACACGCCTTCATATTGGAAACAACAATCATATTCGCGAACATGTGACAATTTCTTTAGCCACTGCGACTGCAAAAGGTACTACCAAAATTGGGAACAACAACATGGTTATGGCCTATTGCCACTTTGGTCACGATTGCGAGATTGGCGATGACAACGTTTTTGCGAATGCGAGTCAGCTTGCTGGGCACGTGCAAATTGGGAATCAGGTAAACGTCGGTGGAGTTTGTGCATTCAATCAGTTTGTTAGAGTTGGCGACTATGCTTTCTTAGGTGGGTACAGTTCTGTCAATAAGGACATACTTCCTTACGCCATAGCTCAAGGAAACTACGCTGTTATGCGGGCGACGAACAAGATTGGTATGGAGCGCGGCGGGATGAATGCAGCCGATATCGATGGATTGCATAAAGCTATAAGAATTATTATCAAAGGTTCTTCCACGTTGAGCGAGGGCCTTCAGCGAATACACGATGAGTGCACTCCGAGTCCTGCCATTGAGTACTTGATTCGTTTTATCAAAGAGTCAAAAAGAGGACTTGCTATTTAGATACTAGCGAGGTGTTACGATGTTAACGGGCGAACCGCGGCGACTCCCACGAGTTGGCATAGTTGGGGTCGGATACTTGGGGCGATTTCATGCCCTTAAACATATGAAGCTTGGAACGCTCGCGTGTGTTTACGATGCAAATAGAGAACAGGCTAACAAGGTTGCCGAAGAAACAGGTGTATCGGTTTCAGCGAGCCTGGAGCATTTATTGAGCAACGTTGATGCGGTCGTTTGTGCGTCGACAACAACCACTCACTTCGATGTCGCCAAACAGGCTTTAGAAAGAAAACTTCCGTTGTTCATTGAAAAACCAATGACTTCTGATGTGACAACGGCCAGGCAGCTAGAGGAATTTTCTAGGTCTGCAGGCCTTTTGGTTCAAGTGGGTCATATTGAGAGGTTTAATCCTGCCTATCAATGGATCAAAGAAAACTGCAGAGAATGTTCATTGCTTCGTTTTAAGCGCTGGGCCCCATTTCGCGAAAGAGGGGCAGATGTCAATGTCGTCCGAGATGTTATGATCCATGACATTGATTTGGCGCTGGATTTTTTTGGCGAAGAACCAACTCGAATCGTGGCCACTGGAGCGAAAGGCCCTTCAGGGGATTGGGATCTTGTAGAGGCAGAGTTCTTTTTTTCAAAAAATGCGCGGGTAATGATTTCTGCAAACCGCATGGCTGCAAAGATAGAAAGATCGGTCGAAGCCTATCAGGGTGGCAGGTGGTGGCATGTAGATTTGGGATCGTTAAGTGTAAGTCGATTTGAAAAAATTGGGGCGGAAGTAAAGACAACTGAGATGTTGCTTGAAAAGCGAGACGCACTTGAAGCAGAAGCTGCCGACTTTGTTGAATCAGTCGTAAGTAGGAGAACTCCATCTGTCACCGCCAGGGACGGGCTTAATGCTCTGATTTATGCTTCTAAAATTGAAAGTGCTTTAGCCGGCGCAGACTGAGGAGTTTATGCCGGAGGCGGTTACACCAAGAATTACCGAAAAGTACTTAGTCATTGCGGCCGAGGCCTCAAGCGCCAAGTACGCTGAAATGTTGATAGAAGAATTGCGCACTACAAGTAGCGAAGCCGCAACTAAGAAGGAGTTTTTTGGTATCGGCTCTGCTGAAATGCAAAAGCTGGGATTTAGGGCCATTGCAAAGAGTGAAGATATGGCTCTTGTCGGCTTAAAAGAAGTCGTCAAGCATTTGCCCTACATCCGGCAAGTGTTTAAGTCTATTGTGAATGAGTGCAAAGTCGATAGGCCAAAGGTGGCCATTCTCTTAGACTATCCAGATTTTAACTTTAGATTGGCTAAAGAACTCACAAAGTTGAAGATACCTGTTATCTATTACATTTCTCCTCAGATATGGGCATGGCGCAAATCACGTGTTGAGCTCGTCAAAAAGTATGTTACCCAGCTGGCTGTTATCTTTCCGTTTGAGGTTGATTTCTATAAAAAGCAAGGCGTTAGCGTGCATTTTGTAGGCCATCCAATCTTAGAAGCTTTGCCCTCAGCAAATGAGCGACAGATCCTTCATGATGAACGAAGTCGGTATGGGGTTCTACCATCAGATAATGTGTTGGCTCTTATGCCAGGAAGTCGCGGTAGTGAAATTCAAAACCACTTAGATGTTCAACTCAAAGTGGCGTCTCGTCTGCAAGCAGAGTTTTCGAATCTTAAAGTCATGCTTTTTGTGGCTCCAACTCAAAATGTCACTACCTTGAAGGCAAAAATCCAAACATCGACGAACATCATCATCGTTCAGCGAGATCCGTTTGAGATGATACCAATGGCCGACGTTGTGTTATGTGCATCCGGTACGGCCACCCTCATGGTGGGGCTATGTCAAAAACCAATGGTTATAATGTACAAGGTTTCACGAATGACAGCCTTTGTAGTGAGACGACTTTTTGATTTCCCGAAGTTTTTTGGACTTCCAAATCTCATACTTGATAGATTAGTTAGTCCTGAGTTGTTTCAAGAACAAGCAAATGAGTCTGTTATTTACGACAAGCTTAAGGGACTACTAAATAATCCGTCAGAGCGAGAAGAGCAGCGAGTAGAACTCGCAAAACTTGAAAACCTCTTAGGATCTAAGGGTGCCACCAGACGCGTAGCTAGCCTGGTAGCGACGGCCGGTGGAGATCAAGTGTGAGCAAGGCTCTCAGTGGTCGACACTTGGCTGAATTCTTGACTGTCGTTATTGGGTGGCCTTTGTATCTTCTTACCTACTCATTAGTTGCCGCAAGAAACCTTCTTTATAATAAAAATAAATTAAAAACTGTGAGGGCGCCGGCGCCTGTCGTAAGTGTGGGTAATATCACCTTTGGGGGAACAGGTAAAACTCCGCTGATTGTGTGGCTGCTTGAGCGTTTGACAAAGAGAGGCCTACGCGTTGGCTATGTGAGTAGAGGCTATTCCAGAAGTGTTAAGCAAGACATATACCTGGCTCCGGGTGATCTGATCTCTCTTGAGCAAGTTGGCGATGAGGCACTTGAGATTCATAGTAGAGTACCAAGCGTGTATATGGCGATTGGTGATTCAAAATCTGATATTGTGTCTGGCTGGTCAGCGGCAAAGAGCCTAGACCTCATTCTAGTGGATGACGGATTTCAACATCGACGACTTCAGCGCGATATCGATATTGTACTCTTGGATTTGTCGGTGCCTTGGTCTGACTACTGGTTGTTTCCGCTAGGGAGATCACGAGAACCAATAAGTTCCTTAAATAGGGCGAAATATGTAATAGCAACAAAGGCGGAAACTGCTCATCCTGACACCGCCTATCAGTTGGAGAGTCGCGGTATCATAAATGAAAAGACTCCTAGGGCCGAGTATCAAGTCCTGTTTGCTGAAGAGCAAAGTTCGATCATGAACAAAAAAGTTTTGTTGGTTTCTGGTATAGGTAATCCTACGCAGTTCGAGCAATCGGTGAAAAACGCCCAGATCAAAGTTGTGTATCATAAGATCTTCAAGGATCATTATCGATATGGTGTAGATTCTGGCAGTGAAATCAAGCGGCTCCTGCGGCTACATGGGGCTGATATGGCTATCACGACAGAGAAAGACTGGGCGAAACTGAAGGATTTTTGCAGCGAGGATTTGCCAATTTCAGTTGCCAGAGTGCAATTAGCGTTTGTGCCCCCTAATTTTGCAGAGACTCTCATCAACGATGTTTGCAGTCTGATTGAACAAAATCCGGTATCCCGGTGAGAAGGATTGAACATTGAACAGAATTCTAACTAAGTTTTTACTTGGGAGCGTGATTACCCTCGGTGCGTTGTTGATTTTGTTACCTCGAAAAGTGACTTTGCTTATCGGAAACTTTCTAGGTGTGCTTTGGTTCGATGTTTTGAGAATACGAAGAAATTTAGCCATCGATCATGTGCTCCTGGCGTTTCCAAAGTTAACTCGAGGAGAGGCCGTTAAGATCGCGAGGCGTTCGCTTTACAATGTTGGCAACACAATAGTTGAAATTGTCATGATGGCCGCGTTAAAAGAGCGTCATTTCGAAGATTTTTTTGAAATGGAAGATTTGTCAGTCCTCGGCAATCAACTTGCAAAAGGTAGAGGTGCTCTGGTTCTGACACTTCACCTCGGTAACGGCGATCTTGGTTGTGCCGCCCTTTCTTTGAGTAAGTTCCCCGTTTCGCTTATCTCAAAGCGGTTCAAATCAGAGGTACTCAATAAAATTTGGTTTCAAATTCGTAACAGGCTTGGGACGGAATTTTTACGAGAAGAAAAAAGTCAGTTCGAGATACTGAGGCATTTAAAAAGAAACCGCGCCGTTATTTTTGTTCTAGACCAGTTTATGGGGCCGCCAGTGGGAGTTGCCGTCAAATTTTTTGGTGTTCCCACCGGGACTGCCGCGGGTCTTGCGGTTTTTGCAAAGAAACTAGGGCAACCGGTTATACCAATGTACACTTACAGGAATGAGCAAACAGGAAAACTGCACATTGTAGCAGATGAGCCTATCGAAACTATTGCTACGGAAAGCATAGAATCATTGACCCAAAAGTATACCGATTGGACTGAGAAGGCCATAAGGAAGCATCCTGGACAATGGATGTGGATTCACCGAAGATGGAAGAGATTTGCGTGAAACAATAGTTGTCACGTAGGCATGGATATGGTGGCCTGAAGGTGACCAGCGGAGCTACTAAATTGGGAGTTTTTTTGAAGAATTGGAACGGGCAAACAGCTGCTAATGTCTTCTTACAAACTGCCTATCTTTTGCTTCTTTCAGCGTGCGCAAAAGAGTTTCTGGTCTATGAGAACTCCCAAGAACTCACTCGCATCAATGAGTATGAAAAAAAGCTAGAAGTAAAAGAGATTGATCCACCATCTGTAGAGCCACCAAAGGGGCCAGAGGTTCGCCCATCGTCGGAAAACGCAAAAGAAGCTTCGGAGTCAAAGGCAGGCGCCAAGGACCAACGTACGAAGAATTCATCTGCGACGGCGAAAGCACACGTAGATAAAAAGGCAGTAAAGGCAGAACAAGAGAAAAAGGTAACAAAAAAAGATAACTCCAAAAAAGAGCAACCTCGGCTACCCGAGATAGAGAGCTCGGAAGGTTTTGTTGGTCGTCGACCGATTGAAGATCCTTTTCGCGTCGGTGAGAAAGTGGTTCTCAAGCTTTCCTATTTTAATGTCGTCGCTGGAGATTTAGCTATAGAGGTGCTCCCTTTTGTTGAAGTGAACGGCAATAAATCGTATCGGTTTCGAATCAGTGTCAAATCTAATGATTTGTTCTCTCTGGTTTACGCAGTCGATGACTATGCAGAAACCTACCTCGATTACGAGCAAATGCGGCCCTACAACTTTATGATCTCAGTAAAAGAAAGTAAGCAGCTTCGTGAAGTAAGAAGTCTTTTTGACTGGAAGAAGCAAACATCTCATTTTTGGGAAAAGCGAATCACAAAAGAAGATGGCGTTAAAACTGAGGAGATGGAATGGAAAGTTCCTGACTTTTCTCAAAACGTTATTAGTGCTGTTTTTTATATGAGGGCCTTTCAAATGAAACCAGGCAATAAGGTGCAGTTTCATTTGGCTGATAAAGGTAAGAATATGTTAGCAAAGGCGGTCCTGGTGAGAAAAGAAGTGCTCAAAACCGATCTGGGAAATTTGCGCACTTTAGTTATGAAACCAGAAGTAGAGATTGAAGGCGTGTTCCAACCCGTGGGCGACATTCTGTTTTGGCTAACTGACGATGATAGAAAGCTGCTAGTAAGAATTGAATCGGCGATTCGAATCGGTACGATTTTAGGAAAAGTTTCTGAGATCAAACTCGGCGAAGGCGGCGGCGAGCTGCCTCTCGTTCCGGACGAAAAGAAGTTTTCATTCTAAGGGTTTCTTTGCAACCATGAGAAAGAGTTTGTCCTATTCGTGTTGGGTCAACCACGCAAGGAGTTTGAAAGTAGTTCGGAGGCTTTGCGGTCTACCGCTGAGACGTCATATTAGCGTAAGAATCGTAGACCATGGCGGCAGTGATATCTTTCATGCATTTGTGGTGACCGAGCGGGCACTCATTGTGACCGTGCTTTCCACAAGGTCGACACGAAAGTTCATTGTTTTCAACGATGATACTTTTAGCATTCCATGGTTGATACCCCAAAGACAGTGTCGTAGGCCCAAATATGGCCACAGTAGGTGTGCCAGCTAAACTTGCTACATGCATGGCACCTGAATCGTTCGTGATTACACACTTTGCGTCTCTCATGATTAGAATCAAGTCAGAGACAGAAGTAAGGCCGCAAAGATTTATTGCTGAGTTGCTATCTGAAATACCTTCGCATTTCGCCAAGGCCTGATGCAAAATACTATCCGCTAGTGTTTTCTCTGTCTGGGTTCCGACGACCACAATTCGATTGTTTTGGCGGAGCAGAATTTCTATGAGTGCTGCAAATCCCCCTTGGGTCCATTGCTTTGTCGCCCACTGACTGCCTGGTGCAATGACAAGGTAGTCTTTCAAGCGGGATCTCACGAAGAAATCCTTCACACCAACACTAGGCTGAAGTGTGTCGGCGGGATTTTTAGGATTGCGATTTTGCAAAAGATAACTCTCTTGATTAGAGACAACTGTTTGCTCCCCATTATGAGACTCCATCGGCGGCAAAGCGGCAGGGGCAGCTTCTATAAAAGACATTTCCTTTTCTGAAAGTTGCATCGTAAACTTTTCTTGCAAGGCAGCCACATTCTTAGAAGAGACATTTTCATTTGATAGGTTTGTAACCAAAGATACTTGTCTTAAAGCGTCTGGCAAATGGCGAGGCCAGTTTTTTGTCTCTGTAAAAGCCCACCGCGTTTTAAGTTGTTGAAACCCCACGCGCCTAGGGGCGCCAATGCGAAAAGAAAGCCACGCACTTGAAAAGGATTTGTGAGGGCAGTAAATGGTTTCAAACCGTTCGGCTTTTAACTTTCGGGAAGTCTCATTTCGCCAAGAACTCTGACTTTTATCTACTTGGTGAAGGCGATCAACGATCTTTACATTTAAATAAAAATCTCCGAGACCTTTTTTTGCAAGCAAATGAATCTCTGACAGCGGGTGAAGCTTTCTAACTTCTCTCAATAGGGGAATCGACAGGAGTAGATCGCCTAGAAAGGCTGTTTGGATGACCAAAATTTTGCTTTTCAAGATAGTGCAATCCTTTTTCGATACCTTTAAGAATTTCGACTTCTGGCACGTGATCATAACACATAACCGGTCGATCACAACTGCGCTTCCAGCAGGGACCGCACGGAACATTTGCAATCACCTTGTAGCCGCAATCAAATAGATCGATTTCATGGGAGCATGTGGGTCCAAACCAAGCAATGGTCCACTTTCGTTGAGAAATGGCAAAATGCATCCCCAATGAATCGCCAGAGAGCACGAGATCGCATGCAGCTATCGATGAAAGCCCATCCCTTAAGCCCAAGTCATGGGGCGACATGATTGCTCCGGGTGAAAGATCCAGAATCTGCTTATTTCTTTCTAGATCTTCTTTTCCGCCCAAAAGCACAACGCGGACGCCGGTGAAAGTTTGATGAATTAAATTAATGAGCTGAGCTGACCCTTCTACGGTCATCTTTTTGTAAGGTATAACATTGCTGCAGCCCGTATTGAATCCAAGTAATAGACGAACCGGGAGCTGAGCTTCGTTCCGACTGTTATAGTGGGAAAGCGAACCCCTCTTGGTGGCCCATGGAATCTCATTCTTTGTGATTTTACATTTAAAGTCGTTGTTTTTGGAAAGCCATTCTAAGCGGCGGCGAGAGGACAGTGCCTTTTCTGTTTCAGAAAGTGGAAGGCTGTATTGCGAACGCCAGTACTCTAACTCTAAACTCTCACAGAGCAATTGCGCTTCGGACTTTTTGTTAACAAAGAATTTTTCATTATTGTCTATTCCGAGTTGCCAGAGCCGATCAGCTGCTTTGGTAGCAGGTACAACGACTCCGTTTTGGTCAGATACAAATCCAAAAGTCTTTTTTACTGAAAGGTTGTCGACAAACCCAGCGGCGCGAATATCTTTGTCGACAATATAGGCTGCTTCAAACTGTATTGGTGTTAATTGCATGAGCGATTCAAAAGAGAGGTTGAGCTTTTGGTAGATGCCGGGGTGATCACCTAAAATTTCTGGCCTTTCAGTAACCCAGAAGATTTGACAACCAGGATGCTTCTTCGCAATAGGTTCAAGCAATGATGTTGAGCGAACAACGGCACCGAGAGCCCCGAGATGCACCAAAAGAATATTTGGCCCGCGTTTAGTGGGTGAAGACGAGGGCGAGGGCGATTCAAAATGACAACGCTGAGTACATCCGTATTGACACGGGCGATCACCTTTAAAATTTCGACATTCAGTAATCGACACATCTTTAGTTTACCCAAGTCGGGCACGCCATTAGAGGCTAAGTCTTTGAATTACCGAGGAACGCGACGTTCGCATGGGAAAATTATTCCATCTTCTCGAAATGTTTTCCCCGCCCAGAACAATTTCTCAGCAAATTTCTAGACGCGTAAACAGCTTCAGCGAGGAGTTCTGGTCTATTTAATTCGATGATCATTTTAATTCGATGATCATTCGTTCACGAAAAACTCTTTTGCAATAATGCCGTACTTGCGCATTTTTCTAAGAAGAGTGTTCTTAGGTATGTTGGCCTGGGCCACTGTTTGGTTAATTCTGCCGTTGTTAGCCTTTAGAGCAGCCAAAATAAATTCTCGCTCGGCCTTCTCTTTAAACTCTTCGAAGTCTAAGGCACTCTCTACATGCACACCCGGCGCAGGCGCAGTCGTTTTTGCAGCCGCCTGAATTTGCTGGGGCAAGCTGGCCAAAGAAATGGTAGAGGAGTTCTCAACAATAAAAGCGTGTTCAATAACATTTTCGAGCTCACGAATGTTGCCTGGCCACCCATAATGTTTAATCGCCTTTAACGACTCATCAGAAACACCAGTCATTTTTCGCTTGTGCTGCAAATTAAATTTTTCAATAAAGCGACTCACCAAAGACTCAATGTCATCGAGCCTTTCACGTAGAGGCGGAATAAAAATTGGCATGACGTTGAGCCGGTAGAACAAATCTTCGCGAAACGAACCATCGACGATCATTCTCTCTAGATTTCGATTTGTTGCGGCTATCACCCGAGATCCGGTGCGCACTTCTCGGTTGCTACCCACCGGCATAAAAGTTTTGTCTTGAAGTACTCTCAGTAGTTTCACCTGCATCTCAGGAGGTAACTCACCAATCTCATCTAAAAAAAGTGTCCCTTGATTAGCCAGTTGGAATTTGCCAATTTTTCTCTCTGTCGCACCTGTAAAAGCACCTCTTTCATGTCCGAACAGTTCGCTCTCCATTAAGTTGACTGGAATGGCTCCGCAATTGATGGCTACAAAGGGGCCGGCTTTCCTGGGCGAGTTAAAATGAATGGCCCTAGCGACGAGCTCTTTTCCGGTACCGTTTTCTCCGCGTATGAGAACAGTTGTCTCTACTTTGGTAAGCCTACTTACCAAATCAAAGATTTGCCTCATTTGGGTAGACCCGCCTACCATGTCACTTTCAATGTCGTCGTCAAAAATGGGGTTCGACATGGCAATCTTTGAAACCATCTCTCTGGCATCTAAGGCTTTTCTTACAATCTCAGAAAGCTTTTCAGCCTGAATGGGTTTTTCGACGTAATCATAGGCACCTTCTTTTATAGCATCGATGGCGTCTTGCACGTTCCCGTGAGCCGTGATCAACACAACAAAAGTGGAAGGGTCTATCTCTTTGATCTTTTTAAGGGTTGTAAGTCCGTCCATCTCGGGCATTCGGACGTCAAGAAGGATGAGATCCCATTTAGTTTGAGAGAACATCTGAAGTGCCTTTGCGCCATTGTCAGCTTCTGCCGTAACCACGGGCAACCCAAAATCTTCCCGCTCTAGCGCCAGCTTTATTGACTCTCGAAGTTCCGGTTCATCATCGACTATTAATACTTGTATTTTGTTCATTTGAAGCCTTTTAAAAGAGATTCTTTGATTAAAGGTATTTCGCAAGTAAAATTCATTTCACTAGCGACCTTTTGAAAAAAGATTCTAAATATTTTAGTGTCCGATCACCGATCACCGATCACCGATCACCGATCACCGATCACCGATCACCGATCACCGATCACCGATCACCGATCACCGATCACCGTGCCCGGATTTTATCATAGGGGCAAGGTAAAGCCAATCTTCGTGCCTTGGTTTATTTCGCTGCTGACAAATACCCTACCCCCGTGAAGCTCGACAAAATATTTCACAAAGTAAAGTCCCAGGCCACTGCCACGGGTGTGAAGTTCAGACTGGCTACCGCGGTAAAATTTCTCCCAAACTCGCTCCAGGTCACTTTGCCCTATACCAGGTCCATTATCGATGACAGTCACGTCTACCATATTTTCGTGTTCCCGAGTGATAACCTTAACAATAGAGCCATTAGGAGTGTATTTAATGGCGTTTTCGATAAGGTTCTGTAGCACCTCTTTGATGAGTACCGGATCGACTTCGACCGAGAAAAGTGGTTCCAAATCTTGCAGTATCATTGAATTTTTTTCCTGGGCAAGCGGCTTGAGCTCATCGACCAACCTAAGAACAATATCGTTAATATCTACAGGTTGTTTATGCAGTTTGAAGTCTACGGCCTCCACCCGAATAACCTGAAGTATCGACTGAATGTATCGATGGAGTTCATAGCTGGCTTTTCTCAGTGAACCCAGCTCTTCAGAAATTTCACTCTCTAAAGCAGAAAACTTGAGTTTGTCGAGTGTTGCAGAGATTTTTGCTAAGGGTGTCTTAAGGTCGTGAGAAAAAAGGCTCACAAAGTTATTCTTCATTATTTCAAGCTCTCTAAGATTGCTGCTTTCTTGCTCGAGTAGCCAATTGAGACGATCCTTTTCTGTGAGCTGCCAGGTGACAAACAAAGCCAAAATTAAAGTGCCCATAATAATAGGGCTAGCAATAGGGAGCCAAAAGTGGACGACGTCGAACATCCAAGTCGACGCTGCAGCAATAAATCCCCAAACGACGAAAAATATCGTAAGTGTTAGCAAGGGCGGAAAGACTATGGAAATTAAGGCAAACAGAAAACAAAGGACAAGCAAGTAAATGGCGTAAAACCAAGTCGGCGCTTTCTTAACCCATTCATCAAATGCGAGGTTGTGAAGGATGTTGCCAATAACGGCAGCTTTTGGCATCGGCCCCAATGGAGTCTGAAGTTCTTGACCTGCAGATTGTCTGGCTCCAACCAAAACAACGTGACCTCGGAGTTTCGCTCGCTGAACGGAATTCGTTAAGATCTCTGCAAAGGTGAAGGTGGGAAAGACATCGGGTGGGCCCAAATAGTTTATCGTTTCTACCACATGATTAGGCCTAACTACGTCGCCGATTTCACGAGCTAGTGATAGGGGCAAACTTGTCGCCGTCGAAGGTGTTGGAATAACTCTTCTGAGCACACCATCAAGATCTTCAGTTAGGTCTACGAGGCCCGCGTTTGGCGAGTAAATTCGTGGTGCAAATCGAGGCAGGCGCGTGCGCCCTTCAGCATCAAGCCTAGCCGACCAATAAACGCGAGGGTTCTCAAACACAACCATAGAAGACAGTCGTCTTGGTCGTGGAATGTTTTCACCGAAGAAAAAGGTTACGCCTATCGCCTTTACTTCTACTTCTAATAGCCGCCTAATGAGAGTAGTCCAAAGTTCTTCGTTCCAAAAGTAGCTGTCTGTAAGGGGGCCGATTTCTTTAAGTGGACGGATCATATTGATCGATGGTTCGACCCACCTGTACCACTCTTGCTCGTTAACGAGCACGAGGGCTATAGGAGCTTTCAATGGCTGAGAAGGTCTTACCTGAAAGCGGTAATCATAATTTGTAGATTCGTCATACTGTAATGCCACGAGTGAAATGAGCCAGGCTATGAGCGCTCGAGCTGCCAAACTGCCTATGACTCTCCCCCCCCACATCTGTAGGCGGTTTGGCTTTTTCATGGTTTTGTTATTTAACGACATTTTGCTGCCCACTTTAGGAGATTTTGTGCAAGAAGGCTAGGGGAGGAGCTCATTTCAACTTGCTACTGCAAAAAGCATATCGTATCCAGTCTAAAACGGGCTCACAATAAGGACACACCTTAATTATGGAAATATTTCGCGGAGTTCACACTCTCAATAGACCACTGCCGGGCTCTGTCGTCACTATAGGAAATTTTGATGGAGTTCACTTGGGGCACCAAAAAATTGTCTCAGACCTCCAAGATATGGCCCGGCGTTTGGGTTTGACGACTGTGGTGTTTTCTTTCTCCCCTCATCCACGCCGGGTGCTATTCCCGCAGCTAGATTTCAAGTGTCTTTCGACCGAAAAAGAACAGTTGGCTCGTTTTGAAGAGCTGGGAGTGGATAAAGTAGTTATAGAGCCATTTTCTCGTGCGGTATCGCAGCTATCTCCGCAGAGATTTTTTAATGAATGGATTTTAAAGCCACTGGCCGCGCAAGGTTTAGTTGTGGGGTACGACTTTTCTTTCGGAGCCAATCGAGAGGGAAATTTCGAGATACTTCAGTCACTTTGTGAATGTGCCGGAGTTGAGCTGCGGACAACTTCCGCGTTACGTATAGCAGGCGAGATAGTTTCAAGTAGCCGAATTCGAAAACTCTTGCTGGAGTCTCAGGTCGAAAAAGCTGCACTTTTACTAGGACGCCCTTTTAGTATTGTCGGTTTAGTCAAAAAGGGAGATGGCCGTGGCAAGTCCCTTGGATTTCCAACAGCCAATCTCGAAGTCGAAGGCGAGTTTCTCCCGCGGTCTGGCGTATATTTTGGAAAAGCGAAGTGGCAGGGTCGATCGGACTGGGCCATTGCCAATATCGGTAGCAGGCCTACTTTTTATTCTGATGGCCAAGTTCAACCCGAAGTTCATATCTTAGAACAGGACGTTAATCTTTATGGAACCAGCTTGGAGTTTGAATTTCATGCACACCTTAGGAGTGAGAAAAAGTTCGCTGGACCAAACGAACTGATTGAGCAAATCAAAATTGATGTTCAACAAGCCCGAAATCATATTCAATAGAACTATGACCTATCGATACTATGGCTTTGGTTGGCAAGAGAAGTGGGTGAGTGAATTATCCAAGGCCGCTTCTGTCGAATTCGAATTTAGAACTTTAGATGATGAAGTCTTTTCGAATCAACAGGCGCTTCAGGAACTAAAACAAGATTTCAAAAAACTCTTTGAAGAGGATGAGAAGTTTGTTTTGGGCCACCCTGACTTTGGAAGATTCCTTGTAAAGGAACTTCCCCAGGTCCCTTACAGAATGATCGGCATGGGGTGGGTCGATTCTCTTATTATCAAGCATCGAAAAGTCGCAGTTGTTGAGAATGCTCACTATTACTCGTGCATCTCTCAACTGGAAACAATTGGGTATATCGATCCTAAAAGACCGGCACTTGTCGTGGGCGAGGGAGCCGAAGTTTACTCAGCAGTAGCAGCTTTGTTCTATAGAGGGCTGCGCAATATTCATCTTTGCTCCAGTGACAAGTTCGTTTGCCAAAAAATCTCAGACCACCTGTCAAAATACTATCTCGGTTTGAATGTTGATTGGATTGATCCCGAAAGATTGACATCAATTGCCGGCATATTTTCCTTGGCTATAAATACGGGGGATCTCTTTAGTGATGAGTATCTGCTGAATGGTCTCAGCTTCTTTAACTATCTCACGAAGGGCGGATGGGTTATGAACTGGACCCTTCGGCCAGGAAGCGAGGATATGTTTACGGAAAGAGCGAAAGAAGTTGGAGCAAGCGTTATTACACCAGACCAGTTTCTTCAGGAAATGGCGAATCAAGTTCAAAAGATCCAGGCCTCCGTCTAGTTACAAAAACTGTCACTGCTCGATACAATTAAAAGGATAAGGTTCGGGCATTTTGTGTGTTCATTGAGAGGTGCGTCGTGGCAGCTAAAAATTTAGGAGAACTACTTGTCACCGAAAATGTCATTGGCGTTGATCAACTGGAACAAGCAAAAAAAGAACAGCGGCTAAACGGCGGTCGACTGGGAGCAGCTCTCGTCAAACTTGGCCATATTAATGATAAGCAGCTCGCGGAATTCCTTTCAAAGCAATATCAAGTGCCGTCCATCGATTTAAACAACTTCGAAATTGATCACACAATACTTAAGACAATTCCTAAGGAAGTTTGTGAAAAGTACAGTGTGATTCCCATTCAAAAAGCGGGCTCTAGTATTGTGGTAGCGATGGCTGACCCGGGAAACTTGCACGCAAGAGACGATTTGGCTTTCTTACTAAGAGCAAAAATTGAAGTTGTTGTCGCCTCCGAAAAGGAAATCAATCAGTCCATCGAGCGATACTATGGCGGCAATGTCAGCTACGAATCAATCATGACGGAGATTGAGCAGACAGTTTCTGGCGGGGAAGAAACAGCCGCTCAAGTAGAAATCGTCGATGTGGATCGACACGATAAAGACTCACCTATTATAAAATTTGTTAACCTCATGTTAACTGAGGCCATAAATATGCGGGCCTCAGATATTCATATCGAACCATATGAAAAAAGAATGAGAGTTCGTTTTAGAATCGACGGAGTGCTCTACGAAAAGGTTCAGCCCCCTCAAGGTATTGCTACAGCACTATCTAGTCGGATCAAAGTTATGGCTAAGCTAGATATCTCAGAAAAGCGCAGACCGCAAGATGGTCGCATCAAGATCAATATCAAGGGCAAAAAAGAAATGGATTTTCGTGTAAGTGTGCTTCCGACGGTCAACGGAGAGAAAATCGTGCTACGCCTCCTTGACCAAAGCAATTTGCAGCTGGATATGAGTCTACTTGGTTTTGAGCCCGATGAAGTTGAAATATTCACAAGAGCAATATTTCTACCTAATGGAATGGTACTAATAACAGGACCGACAGGCAGCGGTAAGACGACGACCATTTATTCCGCCCTCGCTACTCTCAATACAACTGACCGAAATATTTCAACAGCGGAAGATCCGGTAGAGTTTCGCATTGATGGTATCAATCAGGTTCAAATGAATGCCGATGTGGAATTAAATTTTGCGTCAGCTTTAAGAAGTTTCCTCAGACAAGATCCTGATATCATAATGGTTGGTGAGATTCGGGATTACGAAACTGCGGACATAGCCTTCAAGGCTGCCCTGACGGGCCATTTGGTTGTAAGCACTCTTCACACCAATGATGCTCCACAAACGGTGAACCGTCTACTCAACATGGGTTTTGAGCCATTTCTTGTAAGCTCGGCCATTAATCTTATTGTAGCGCAAAGGCTCGTGCGGCGTATTTGCCCAAAATGCAAGGTGCCCGAAAAAGTTGAAGACGAGATTTTGTTAGAAATGGGCTTCAAAAAAGAGGAAATTGGTACGTTTGAGCCTATGAAGGGGGTGGGATGCGAAGCCTGCAGTGAAATAGGTTACAAAGGCCGCGTTGCCGTTTACGAAATGCTTGAGTTCAGCGAAGCGTTTAAGTCTGGAATTTTTCAAAACCTCAATCCCAGTCAGTTAAAAACGTTAGCGATGAAATCGGGAATGAGATCTATGCGCCAAAGCGGACTTCTAAAGATCAAAGCTGGGGCGACAACAGTAGAAGAAGTTCTTGAAACGACTGTTCGTGATGAAGTAGTGGACCTAGAGCCCAAAGTGGAGCTGAAAGTCGAACAGGCTGGGTAAATTATGTTGAGCCTTCGCCAGTTGTTAAAAGCGGTTATTGATCAAGGTGCCACAGATTTACACATATCAGCTGGGGCTGCACCGGCGCTTCGGATCAATGGGCGATTGGTAAAAATCAAATACCGAGAGCTCGAGCCCAATGAAACTAAAGAGATCTGTTACTCAATACTGTCAGATCATCAAAAGCACAAGTTTGAGGAGCTTAAAGAATTGGACTTTGCATTTGGCCTAAAAAATAGCTCTCGTTTTCGAGCAAACTATTTTTATTCTAACAAAGCGGTGGCTGCGGCGTTTAGGCGAATCCCATTTCAAGTACCCACGACCGAAGAACTTAAACTGCCGCGAGTGATATCTGATTTAGTTAAACACTCGAATGGACTTATACTCGTAACAGGACCCACCGGAAGTGGCAAATCCACAACATTGGCATCTCTTATTGATAGGATAAATGCCACTTACCATGGTCACATTCTTACAATTGAGGATCCCGTAGAGTACAGACACCAACACAAAAACTGCATCGTTAACCAGCGAGAGTTAGGAGTTGATACCCTCTCTTATGCTGCGGCTCTTCGAGGTGCACTCAGGGAAGATCCAGATTATTGTCTTATCGGAGAGCTTAGAGACGCGGAAGTTTTAGAAGAAGCTCTTAAGCTTGCCGAAACCGGGCATTTGTGTTTTGCAACTCTCCACACCAACTCAGCACTTCAAACTGTCAGTCGTGTCGTTTCTATGTACCCTGTATCTCAACAAGATCGTGTTCGAGGGGTACTTAGTCTTGTCCTTCAAGGCGTAGTGAGCCAACAACTGCTGCCTGGCAAGGACGGCGGATTGTGCTTGGCACTAGAGGTTTTGACGCTAACTCCTGCTATCAGGCATCTCATTCGCGAAAACAAACTTCACCAAATTTATAGCCATATGCAAACGGGCCAAAGTAAAACGGGTATGATCACAATGAATCAGTCGCTTCTAGAGCTGGTCATGAGACGTAAAATCGAGATCAAAACTGCCTTCGAAGCAACGCAAGATATAGAAGAACTTAACCAAATGTTAAAGAAAGTTGGACTCTAATTCATGGCGCAGTATGTGTATCAGGCAAAAGGCAGCGGAGGAAGGTTAATCAAAGGCGAGATTGATGCATCCTCTGATGTAGAGGCCAGAGTTAAGCTTCGTGCCCAGAGTTTGATACCAGTCAAGGTTGTACAAAAAGGCGAAAATGCTGCAAAGGGTGCAGTAATCAAATCCTCCGGTAAGGTAAAGCCGAAAGATCTGCAAGTCTTTACAAGGCAGTTCGCAACTCTGATCAATTCGGGTGTAGCTGCTGTGCAGGCACTTCAGATTCTTGCAAACAATTCCAGAAGTCCCGTATTGAAGGCGGCGACTACGAAGATTCGAATTGACGTCGAAAGCGGAAAGCCATTAGCAGATGCAATGATGAGTTTTCCGAATATCTTTGATGATCTTTACATCAATCTCGTGAGAGCAGGGCAAGAGGCAGGCTTACTCGATACGATTTTGAATCGCTTGGCGGCATACATTGAAAAATCGGTAAAGCTTGTCGGAAAAATCAAGGGAGCAATGGTTTATCCCGTTGCCATTATCGGAGTTGCTGTTTTAGTTGTTACGGGCATTATGACTTTTGTGATTCCCAAGTTTGAAGAAATGTTTAAAGGGACGGGTCGCGACCTGCCGCTTCTCACTCAGTATGTCATCCAGTTTAGTCATTTATTAAGAGATTATTGGTACGCAATTTTTGGCGGGCTATTTGCTGTGATTGTCGGCGTCGGTCAATATCGAAAAACGAAAGAAGGAAAGATCTTCTTTGATCAGTACATGCTCAAGGTACCATTGATAGGCGACATCATATTTAAAGGCGGGATAGCGCGGTTTAGTCGAACATTGAGCACACTCATTTCTAGCGGTGTTACTTTGTTAGACGCATTAGATATCTCTAGCCGAGTCGTTGGCAACTTCATACTCGAGCAATCCGTACTAAAAGCAAAGGCTATGGTTCAAGAGGGTAAGACTTTGCAATTCGCATTTACAAAGATTGGAATATTTCCGGATATGGTTATTAACATGATGGCCGTAGGGGAGCAAACGGGTGATTTGCCAGGAATGCTAGGCAAGGTTGCAGATTTTTATGAAGAAGAAGTCGAAACAGCGGTTGGCACCTTGACCAGCATGATGGAGCCCATTCTTATGGTCGTTCTCGGCGGAATAATTGCCTTCATCGTGATAGCGATGTATCTGCCAATATTTGATCTTGCAGGTGGAGTGTGAGACTTGATTGGATTTTTTGAATCCAGCGAACCCACTCAGACGACTAAAAACAGTCAACTAGTGTGGCTTTGGGTGATGCCTCTGGCGTACACCCTTGTTGAATTTATTTTCTTAACTTTACAGTGGCGAGAAGTTCGGTTTATTTCGACGGATTTAATTGTTCCGGTGTTAAGTCTGCTTGCTTTGGGTCTTGCTTTTCAAGGCTTAGAGCTGCTCGAGCTTAAAACACATTTTGCCGCGAGACTCTTCGATGTGGTGGTTGCAGCGGGGCTAGTCCACTACATGGGCGTTCAGTCGACTTCGGTTATTTTTTTGTTCTTCCTCAATATCATTATGAGCGCATTTCTTTTTGGCAGAAGATCGTGGCTGATAACGATGCTGTCTTGCGCGCTTCTCAACTTGGTTTTCATTCTTTCAAGGCAAGAGCTCACGCAATCTTATTTTCTCTATTTGGTCGGCAACCAATTGGGTTTCATGAGCATCAATTGGTTAGCGCTTCAAATGAGCCAAGTTCTCTCTTCGTTGAGTGGAAGGGTGGCAATACAAGGAAGAAAAATCCGAGACCTGAAGCTCCTCAATGAAATGATCGTCAGTAAAGTTCCTGCTGGGCTAATTACTTTCGATAACGAAGTAAAAGTTAATTTTGCCAATCCTTCGGCACAATTGTACCTCAATCGCTTGCAACTTATGAAGACCCCTCCGGCTAGTGAATGGCAAGGATCCGAGCTGAGAGTAATTTGGCCCGAGCTTTTCAACTTTTTAGTCAGCGAAGATTTTCAAAATTTGGTGGTCGGGAGCGTGTTAACTTTTAGCGTTTCCTTTTTGGATGCTGACGCAGAATTCGTAGAGGGTGCAGTCGTGAGATTGGTCAGTGAAAATGGTGAAAAACTAGGATGGATGGTATTCTTTCTCGATCAAACAAAAATATACAAGTTGCGTGAGCGAGCGAAGCGCTCTGAGAAGTTAGCAGCCATAGGGCAACTTGCAGCAGGAATAGCCCATGAGATCAGAAACCCCCTAGCTGGAATCAGTGGTAGCGTTCAGCTTTTAAAGAGCACGTTCAAAGCATCCACTGATGACGACCAAAAGCTGATGAACATTATGATTAAAGAGATCGATAGACTAAATGGTCTTGTAGAAGAGTTTTTATCATTTGTTCGCCCCGATGAACTTATTAACGATACCATCAATGTAAATGATATCGTCCATGAGATAGAGCAAGACATGATGGTTCGGAGGAGTCCCATCAAAGCTCATTTCGAGTACAAAAGTACTCACTTGGTGCGCGGCAATCGTGATAAGCTCAGGCAGGTACTTTTAAATCTTGTCATCAACGCCGAACAAGCTATGGTGACACTTGCGGATCCAAATCTCTTTGTGATCTCTAGAGATCAGGGCGACGGGGTTGAAGTTGTTATCAGAGACAACGGTTCTGGAATGAATGCAGAGGTCAAAAGAAAGTTGTTTGAACCTTTCTATACAACCAAACCGAAAGGAACTGGACTCGGCCTGGCAATTGTACATAAGATTATAGAAGCACACAGGGGCCAGATTTCAGTAAACTCAGAAGAAGGAATGGGAAGTGAGTTTGTCATCTCACTTCCAGGAGTCAGTTCTTTTGATAATGTAGAATTTCTTGATGACTCTGAGGCTGTCAGATCAGGCTTTGGTGATTATTCCGTGCGTAAAAAGGGGGGGCTATGAAGGCTCGCATTCTAGTTGTTGATGATGAAGAGTCGATTCGCGAGTTTTTAGATATTATGCTCAAGAAAGAGGGCTATGAGGTCAGCTGCGTCGAAGACGGCGAGAGAGCGATCGATGCCCTCAAGAAAAAGAATTTTCATTTAGTTATCTCGGATTTGCAAATGCCTAAGGTGACTGGTATCGAGCTGCTCGACTTTTGTCGGCAAAATTATCCAGGCGTGTTGTTTATGATGATTACAGCTTTCGGCACCACGGAATCTGCAGTAGATGCCATGAAAAAGGGTGCTTACGATTACATAACTAAGCCCTTTAAAATAGATGAAGTTCGTATCAACATTGCAAATGCACTCAGAACGCTCACACTTGAAAGTGAAAACCGTGTACTGAGAAAAGAGCTTCAAAAAGAGTACACTTTTCAGAGTCTTGTCGGTGATTCCGAAGCCATACACAAAACATTTGATTTAATTCGCAGGGTTTCTCAATCGCCAACAAACGTTTTGATTACTGGCGAAAGCGGAACCGGTAAAGAAATGGTTGCTAAAGCGATCCACTTTAACGGACCACTAAAAGATAGACCGTTCGTCACTGTGAACTGCGGAGCCATACCTGAAAACCTGATGGAATCGGAAATGTTCGGTCATAAAAAGGGTTCGTTTACTGGGGCTATCAACGACAAAGAAGGTATGTTTGAAGTAGCTGACGGGGGCACGCTCTTTTTAGACGAAGTCGGTGAACTTCCGCTGTCGATTCAAGTGAAATTACTGCGAGCTATTCAAGAGCGGATCATTCGACGGGTGGGCGCAATTGACGATATTAAAATTGAAGTGCGGATTATCGCTGCAACCAATCGTGAACTCGAAAAGATGATCAGTACCGCTGCTTTTCGCGAAGATCTTTATTATAGACTCAATGTGATAAACATTCGCACTCCTGCGCTGAGAGAGCGACGAGAAGACATCCCACTTTTGGCCAATCACTTTTTACAAAAATACAATCAGAAGATGAACAAAGCTATTGGCGGAATTTCCCAAGACGCGATGGAAATACTTAAAAAGTACAATTATCCTGGTAACGTTCGAGAGTTAGAGAACGTTATCGAACGAACGGTAGCTCTTGAGCCGGGTTCAACAATTCTTCCAGAATCACTGCCTCCGTTTGTCATGACTCCGACAGGGCGACGATTGGCATCTAGTCAGGAGATCGAAGTTGGCGACGACGGATTAGATCTTGAAAGAGTCATTGGACAAATCGAAAAAGAGCTTCTTATCAAAGCCATTCACCGAGCCAATGGAGTTAAAAAGCAAGCCGCCAAACTTTTAGGAATCACCTTTCGCTCTATGCGCTACAGATGTGACAAGTATGGGCTGGGGGGGCCGGGGGATGATGAGTTGGACTCTGACGACTAACCCTGCTGCAGATACGCAGCGCTCAACGTCGTTGCCTTCGAGTCTCCTTCGCTGCGGCCTATTTGCATAGGCCTCGCTCATTCGCTCTTTGGCGCCTTGTTGAGCTTGCGTCTCTTTGCAGGGCTGGGGCCTTGCAGCTGCAGCATTTTGAATCGCGAGTCTGCTGCAGATACGCAGCGCTCTTGAAGAATTGCAAAAGCCTCTTCAAACACTCAGACATCCGTTCGGCAGCAGCGCTCGCTGTGCGCGAGCACTGCACCGATCCGAACTCGTATTTGATGAGGCTTTTGCAAGTCTTCAGGAATTTCGTCCTTAGGGAAGTCCGTCTGGAAAGATTAGATGTTGGAGCTTCTCAAAGTTTTTTCTGTAGCGTGCTTTCTCTTTCGCAACTTGTTCGTGTCTTTTCACTGTCTTTGGAAACTCATTGAAAACCTTTTGAAGTTCCGCGGAGGGGACGACTTTATCCTGTTTCTTTGTAGAGCTGAGAATTTTTTTGATTTGCGTTTACTCATTGTATTCAACTTGCATTCGCAACAAACTAGCGGGACTTCTGAAGTACAACTGTTGCGATAGTTTCTGCAACAAACTTCGCAAATTCGAGTGCCTCTTCGGCATCCGCTTTTTTGTAGAAATCTTGCGGGGTCAAATCTTCACTGCCATAAAACGCCAGTTCGCGGTCGCGGCGTAAGGTTCGAGAAATTTCAGTAAATTTCGGAATATGCTTTTGCAACTCCTTGGGAAGCGAAGATTTCTCGGCAATCAGAATTTCAGAAACATCATGGACTCTGGGTACATCGATGGCTGCGTGGCGAAGTAAACCTTTGAGAGAAAGCTCCACAATTTCTTGTGCTTCTCTGACAACATCGGCCCAGGCTTCTTCTTGAAACAGGGTTTCAAGCGCCTTGAGACGTTTGAGCGATCGACTGAGATAATCTTTAGCCAAGTCTTTATTAAACAATTCTGCCCTCTTCTTTTACCCAGTACGGATGACCATGTAGATAGTTGCGCCTAAACATTCCGCTGGCAATTTGATTTCTTAACCGACTAAGGACGCTACTAACTTCACCGGCCTTGTCGACAAGAACAATGCCCTCGAGTGCCGACTCTAACCATAGGCCAGAGGGGCGCCCGTCAACATCGAAATGAGGCAAGTGCACAAAGTGGAAAGAATAATTTTTTCTCCATGTTGGACTTTTGTGGTCCCAGGTTCTGTAGAGCTCTCGGCTGATAGGAACTGAAGGATCCACTATAACAAGCAAATCAATGTCAGAGGATGCTCTCGACTCTCCTCGAGCATGGGACCCAAAAACGACTAACCCTAAAAATCTTTCCCCAAAGAAGTTTTCACACGCCGTAGCAACTTCAGTGTAGGTATTTTGAGTTTTAGAATCTTTGATCATCGATACGATGAGATCATTCAAAGAAAGTTTTCTTTGTTCGGCTTCTTTTTTAAGTTTTGTGTGGAGCTCGCCGCCCACCCTCAGGACGAACTTGCCAGAAGGAGTCTGTCTTTTCAATGGGACCTCCTATATAGTACTATGATACTATATTAGGTTTTTGGTTCCATCAAGCACAAATTAGGCCCGAAGTTGCTACCGTTGTCTTCCGTAAATCGATTTCTAATTTTTTAGACCTTTTCAAGGTGGCAAATTGAACAACGAAAATGCTCGACGAAGCGCTAGTTTTTATCAGTATGAAACACTTAGAACTTCTGGTCTCGACGGCGTGGGGAATAGGTTTCACAATGAAAGTGTCTCGGTTAGGGAAAGATCTTTAGAGATTTTTGACTTCCTTTTAGATTATAGAGTGGCTACGCAAGAATCTCTCTAAAAACTTGAAGTCAACATCTTTAGTCGATCAAACCTATGTCCGATAAAAATTTGTTCGTGAGTGTGAATGGTCCTTCAAAAAGATTCTTTGCATTCAATAAAGCGAACTTTAAAAAAATTCCCGTTTGACGGGGGAGGAGAATTTATGAACGTATCTATGAAAGCACTGAGCTCCAAAAGCTCAAAGGGCTTCTCACTCATCGAGTTGATGATTGTGGTCGCCATCATCGGTATTTTGGCCGCTATTGCCGTACCGAACTTCCAAAAGTTTCAAAGAAAAGCGCGTCAGTCAGAAGCCCGAACAAATCTCTCAGCCCTGTATGCTGGGCAAAAGACTTTCTTCGTTGACTGGAACCAATATTCTTCGGATTTGATTTACACTGGCTTTGCACCAGAAGGTAACTTGGTTTACCAATATGCTATTGGGGACACTTGTGGTGATGCTCCTACAATGCCTACTGCGATTGCTACCGCTCACAACCCGGCCAACAATACTTCGGCGGCAGTTTGTGCTGCAGCTAATGCGAACTGCGTAAATGGTCCAACTGCGATTGCTGCTGTGGTTCCTGCCTGCGCAGTTCTTGCAGGTTCTGGTGACACTTTCTTGGCTGGTGCTGAGGGAAACATCGGAGGCGGTCAGAATGATGCCTGGTCAATTACTCAAGGAAAGGTTCTTGACAACGTTCTCGATGGAACAATCAACTAAGAGTTGGTCTTAGTTTCGTAATACAGTTTGATTTTCAAAAAAAGGCCCTTAACTGGGCCTTTTTTCTTTTTTAAAGGTACGGAGTCACTTGTGGGACGCAAGGCGTCCCACAAGTGACTCCGTACCTTTTGCGGGGAGAGCTTTCTTCGTAGAGGGATCAGGCCTATACTGGATTCAGAGGCGGATAAGAATGAACAGCAATAAAAAAGTTATCATTGCAGTCGTGCTGTCGGCAGCGGTGATGCTAATTTCGCAGCAGCGAATGGAGGGCTTTAGCGAGGATTACAAAAAGAATCACGCAAGGCTGATTCCGCCGCCACAGAACCTAGATAAGTTCACCCCCGGCTATAAGCTGGTACTGGCGGATTCGCTTTGGCTGAGGGCGATACAAGACCTTGATATGTGCCAAGGTGTCAATGCGATCGGCGATCTCAAAGCAATTTCAAAGAATCGCTGCAGCCAGGGTTGGGTCTATCAAATGATCGACGTCATCACTGACCTCGATCCGCGCTACAGAATTGTCTACTCCGTTGGAGCAATCACACTCAGTGTGATTTTGTCAGATGTTGTTGGCGCCGATAGAATCTACGCTAAAGCGATTTACCACTTTCCGAAAGATTGGGGTCTTCCTTATCGTTATGCCTACCACTTGCTAGAAGAAACTTATGATCCGGTAAAAGCAGCACGCATGTTAACAATGGCCGCTGAAAACGGTGCTCCCGATTGGACTCGGATGTTGGCGGCAAAACTCTTAAGTGAAAATCATCGTATTGCCTACTCCTTCACGGTTCTTGGAGACTTGGCGACAAACTACCCCGAGTTTGCAGCAAATGATCGCTTCAAAGAGCGATTCCTTATGATCTGCAAAAGAGCTCGCGAGGCAGGTATAACTCTCCCTAACAATCACCCCCGCGGCCTTGAGTGCCCGCGCTGAAGTAGGCGCACAAAAAATTCTCATTAAACTCAGCTGTTACTTGTAATCTCTACCACTTTCATTTGGCATCTGTTGCTTTGAATAGAAAGCAAGAATGGAGTCAGTTCGGGTTTGACTCGACGTCGTTCTGATCCGACTTGGTCTTGACCAAAATGCACTATGACGTCGATTTGGTCAGAAGGATTTACCAATAGTGAAGAGATACCTTAGCTTCCCAATAGAAAATCTGGCGCTACGCCGAAAAAAGATGGTTTTTGTATCGGGTCCGCGACAAAGCGGAAAAACGACACTTAAATGCTCATTAGCCTTTTACCCGAAAAAGTAGGAGCTCCCCTTAGCCTTCAAAGTTTAAGAGAAGATCTTGAGGTCTCCCACGCCACAGTCAAAAGATGGTTGTCGTATCTCAAAGAGCTCTACTATTGTTTTGAAATTAAGCCTTATTCAACCACTATTGGACAGACGTAGGTTTTGGTACTTTTGACCTGTTCTATTTGAGGAATAAAGAAAAGCAAGAGATCGATTTTTTGGTATCTCGTAACCGTCGACCTTGGTTTACCGCTGAGGCCAAGCTGCCGCCTCAGTCCCTCTCAAAAAGTATCTTTGCCTTTCAGAAGCACGTCAAAGTACCGCATTTTCAGGTGAGCCTCGGCGACAAGTGGAAATCACCGCATCCTCATGTGTACATTTGTGGAAGTGCGGGATTTCTTAGCCTATTACCTTGACACGTATTGGTTCGCCATCAGATTGACAAGAAGCTTTCAATCGCTAAATTGCTGTTTTTGCTCCAATGCCCTCAGGCGGGCGAAGACGTTTAAGGGATCTAGATTCGATGGCACAAGATTATTACGAAATATTAGGCGTAGCGCGCAATGCGGATGCAGACACAATCAAGAAGGCTTATCGAAAGCTAGCTATGAAATTTCACCCCGATCAAAATCCGGGGGATAAAGCGGCCGAAGATAAATTTAAAGAGGCGGCTCAAGCCTACGAAGTACTCGGGAATGCAGATAAACGCTCCAAATACGATCAGATAGGGCACGCGGCGTACACTCAAAGTGGAATGGGCGGGCAAGGCTACGGCGGAGCTGGCTTTCAAGACATTGATGATATCTTTGCGTCATTTGGCGATATTTTTGGCGACATGTTTGGCGGGGGCCGCAGAACTTCGCGAGGAGGCCGGTCAAAAGCAACACGTGGGGCGGATCTTCGCTATCGGCTTCAAATAGATTTGCTCACGGTCTTAGATGGCGGCGAGCAAGAAGTAGAGTTTGAAACAGAAGATAACTGCAAACGTTGTAGCGGCAGTGGGGCAGAACCCGGTACCGCCCCCGAGGTCTGTGGTACATGCCGAGGTGCCGGCCAAGTTGTTCGTGCGCAAGGTTTTTTCTCGATGGCGACAACTTGCCCAACATGTCACGGAAACGGGCAGCTCATCAAAAACTCCTGTAACTTGTGCCGCGGCCATGGCCGAGTCGCAGCAAAACGTCATCTCACCGTGAAGATTCCGCCTGGAGTTCGCACGGGTACACGCTTACGTGTAGCTGGAGAGGGCGAGGGAGGCTTTCGTGGCGGACCATCCGGCGATCTCTATGTAGAAATCCATGTAAAAGACCATCCACAATTTGAGCGTGATGGTGACCACCTGATCAGTCGCTTGAAAGTTTCTTACCTGCAGGCGATTTTGGGAGCAGAAATTCAAGCCCCTGCTCTCAAGGGGTCTGAAATGGTCACAGTGCCCGAAGGCTCCCAGCCCGCAGACCTTGTCAAATTAGCCCATAAAGGTTTACCAAGTCTTAGAGGCGGGGCTCGCGGCGATCTTTACTACCGACTAGAAGTGGAGATTCCGAAAAAAATCTCGAAAGACGAAGAGAAGCTTTTGAGAGAGATCGCTTCTTCTAAAAATGAGACAGTCTCAGAGGGTGGGAACGGGCTTTTTCGGCGCAGATAATCAGAAAAATATCGCCAATCGAAAGGTACGGAGTCACTTCTGGGACGCATAGCGTCCCAGAAGTGACTCCGTACCTTTTGAGAAAACTGTCTCAAATCGAGACCTTGGGGCTTGACCAAAGCGGCAGACGCCCCAAATTGAAGAAGTACATTTACAAATTGTTTTAAGGAGATAGCGACATGGCGAAGAAAATTATTGGAATTGACTTAGGTACAACGAATTCAGTTGTGGCATTGATGGAGGGCGGGGAGCCTAAGGTTCTTACAAATGAAGAAGGTGGTCGCACCACTCCTTCAGTTGTGGGTTTTGCTAAAAACGGTGAACGACTTGTTGGTCAAGTAGCAAAACGGCAGGCTGTTACAAATCCAGAAAATACAATTTCTTCTGCAAAGCGCTTTATCGGGCGAGCTTACTCAGAGGTGACTGAAGAGGTCAGGCGCATTCCGTATAAAGTCGTGCAAAGAGGAGGCGGTTGCGGCTTTGACGTTCGAGGAGAGGTTTATACACCAGAGCAGATTTCAGCCTTTATTCTTCAAAAATTAAAAAAGACTGCGGAGGATTACCTGGGCGAAGAGGTGACTGATGCAGTTATTACGGTACCTGCTTACTTTAATGACTCTCAAAGACAAGCCACTAAGGACGCAGGAAAAATAGCCGGCCTTAATGTTTTGCGTATTATCAACGAGCCAACGGCGGCGGCGCTTGCCTATGGGCTTGATAAAAAGAAAGATCAAAAAATTGTTATTTACGACTTCGGTGGTGGTACCTTCGATATCTCCGTTCTTGAAGTCGGCGACAATGTTGTAGAAGTGAAATCAACAAATGGTGATACACACCTTGGTGGGGATGATTTCGATAAAAAGATTCTTGATTGGCTCATCGACGAATTTAAAAGAGAAAATGGCATAGATTTGTCGAACGACAAGATGGCACTTCAGCGACTTCGCGAAGGTGCAGAAAAGGCGAAAATTGAGCTGAGCACTGCTCAGACGACAGAAATAAATCTTCCATTCATAAGTGCTGATGCAACAGGTCCGAAGCATTTGAATGTGTCTTTAAGTCGCGCAAAATTTGATCAAATGACAGAAGACCTTGTGAAGCGCTCGATCGAACCTTGTAGAAAAGCTCTCCAGGATGCCGGGCTAAAAGCATCAGAAATAGATGAAGTAGTTCTTGTCGGTGGTTCGACAAGAATCCCTGCAATTCAAAAGTCGGTGAAAGATTTTTTTGGTAAGGAGCCTAATCGTTCAGTGAATCCTGATGAAGTTGTTGCCGTTGGTGCCGCTGTTCAAGGAGGAGTTCTTGGTGGTGACGTGAAGGATGTCTTACTTCTTGATGTGACGCCGCTTTCTTTGGGTATTGAAACTCTTGGTGGTGTAGCGACAAAGCTGATTCCGAGAAACACAACAATTCCTACAAAACGCTCTCAAACTTTTTCAACAGCAGCAGATAATCAGCCAAGCGTGGATATTCATGTTGTTCAAGGTGAGCGTGAGATGTCGAGTGATAATAAGACTCTTGGAAGATTTGAATTATCTGGGTTGCCGCCTGCTCCGCGTGGTGTGCCTCAAATTGAGGTTGCGTTTGATATTGATGCAAACGGAATTTTGAGTGTGCATGCTAAAGATTTAGGTACAGGCAAGGAGCAGTCCATCAAGATCACAGCAAAGTCGAACCTTGATGATAATGAAATTAAAAAGATGGTCGAAGACGCTGAAGCGAATGCTGAAGCTGATCGTATGAAGCGAGAAAAAGTCACTGCGAAAAATGATCTTGACGGTGTGATTTATCAAACAGAGAAGCTGATGAGTGACAATAAAGAGAAGATCTCACCAAGTGACCGATCAGAGCTGGAAGCGGCTCTTACGAAAGCAAAGAGCGTCTTGAATTCTGACGATGTAGCTGTTTTGAAATCTGAGTACGAATCTCTTTCTAAAACAGTTCAAAAGGTGAGTAGTCAGCTGTACTCTACACAGGGTGCAGCGCCAGGTGGTTCTGCTGATGGTGCTGCGGCCGGCGGTAACACAGGCAAGGCCGGCGGCTCCGAAGGCGACAAAGGTGGCGACGACGTTGTCGATGCTGAATTCAAGGACGTGAACTAAAGTTTTCTTTTTAGAGGATACGCAAGTTCCTGGAAAAATTGTTTGGTTCTAAATCGCAAACAAGGGCTCTTCGAAAAGGAGCCCTTGTTTATGAAATACAGTCTTTTGTCGAATATGTTAGAAAAGAGTCTTGAGACAGTTCCTTACGCAGCTTTGCTCGTGTAAAAGTAAGGAACATGGTTAAGAATTCAAATTGTTTTTTTCTGCAAGCAAGTATTTCTCTTATCTTACTTTTGAGTTGTTTTTCGTATGCGCAAGATCGGTACGGAGCCTATGGGTTGTTTCCGCAGGGCTCTCACCGGGTGATGGCAATGGGCGGCGCCTATGCTGCACTAAGTGACGATGCGACGGGCGTAACCTATAACCCTGCGGGTTTGGCTTTTCAACCCTACTGGGGCGATCTTGGCGGGAACGTCAACACCGTCTACAACAGAGAAGTTGATTTAGACGGTGATGGCCAGAAGGATGGCATTCCTTATACCTACCATTATTACGCTGCGACCTTTCGTGCCGGCGATTTTGGTTTTGGAGTTGGGTCCAACTCTCCCTACAATTTAAACATATCTTTTAATTCGGACTTAGGCGGTTTTACAGAAACTCGCACATTGCAGCTAACAGTAGAAACGTTCAACCTCCCGGTTGCGTACAGAATAAGCAAGCAGTGGAGCTTTGGGGTCAATCTTCAAGGGCACACAGTGACAGAGCGATACCGTTTTGTCTCTACCAACCCTTCAACAAGCGAGGTTGATGTAGCCACGAAAGCCACAGCTGCAACTATTGTGAGTGGTATTATGTTTAGGCCCGATGAAACATGGAGCTTCGGTCTATTTTATTCGCCGCGCGCTGAGTTCAATGACATCAACTCAGAGCTGAACAATCAAACTGGCGGAGTGAATTGGTTTCGGAATGTAGTGATTCCTTCAAAGACCACGCTTGGCGGTGCCTATCGTTTGGATCGCTGGGTTTTTACGCTCGATTTAGATCACTTCGAAGGTTTGTCTAACGTTCAGTATGTTGGTTCACAGTTGATTCCTGAGTTTCGAAGAGTGGAGTTTGACGGTAAAGAAAAGTGGGTTCTTCACGGCGGAGTTGAATGGAACCCGGTTTCTACAAACATGTGGGACTGGTATCTACGTGCGGGGTCTTACAACGAACCGCCGAGGGCTTTAGGCGTCGGCTCTCGGCAGCACACCACCTTCGGTACGGAACTTCGATACTGGGTGCTTTCATTGAGCGCTGCGGTCGATGGCGCCGAGAATTTCGCAAACTTCGCAGTCGGTCTTGGTGTGAGTTTAAAACCTTACCTTTAAGTACGGTCAGTTTTTGTGAGGCGATCTATTTAGGCCGTGAAGAGCCCCCCTTTGGCTAATTAATTTATTCGTCCCTTAAAGTTGAGTGTATTGATCACGATAGTCTTGCACATACCAATTAGAATGTACCTACTGGGGATTAGTTTTTCTGTCGCAACAGAATATCTATTAAAAAATCACGATCTTCTTGCGTGATACTGAGCGGAGGGGCAGGCATTCTGTTTGTCTCAAGATATTCAACAACTTTTGCCTTCCCTTTGCTACTGTCATATTTGTAATTATAAAATTTTTGCGGATCAAAGATCGGCAGCGAAAGAGCCACGTTTTCTCCATGGCAGTTGAGACACTTCTGAGTTACAATGTTGTTGTAACGCTTCCACTCCGTAAGTGACACATGCATTCTGTTGAGAAATGTATCGTCCACTTTTTGGGTCGTTACGTCGTTCACTTGTTTCGTTGCCGAAGCGGGATTCTGCGTAGAAACTTTTGAAGAGCTAGTTGCTAAGATTTGTCGTTTTTTGTTAGCGCTTTCGTTGGCCGCAGAGTGTGGCTGTTGCTCGATAAAACTTTTATTCAAAAGAGCAAAATCTTTCTTTGTTTGGTTAGGATGTCCAGGGTCTATCTGAAGATCGGCGTAATAGAGCATAAGCTGCTCTAAAATTTTTCGGTCCACTTGATTTTTGAGATCTTGCGATTGGCTTAGTGTTCTAACTGCTATCTCAGCAATCGCAGCGCCATTTGGCGGCCAGCTCAGTTGCGCGGCGGCGCTTACGACCTGCTCTCGGTAATTGTTCATAAGAGCTTGAGAACTTGAGTCATCAGACCTTATCGATCTTAAAATATGAGCAATCTTCTGCGGAACAGATTGCCCCATAAAATCAAACGCGGAGGCTAGATTGAAATATAGGTAGTAGGGGCCTTGCTCCTTTGAGATTGGAAGTATCCGCTCTCGCGGAGAGTTAGGGTCGGCAGCGCTACCTTCAATTTTGTCGAAGTGAAGGTCCTCTATGTCATAGCCCCTATCACTCCAATAGCTAGCGGGATAACTTGCTGTAGGTTCAAAAAAATTGGGGTTGTGTAGGTACTCAAATTCTCCGCGGATACTTTTCGCGGCAAATCCGTCATTGGTTGTTTGGTAATTTAGTAGGGCTCCGCTTGGATAAGAAAAACCAATAGAGCTCCAACGGTTTGAGACGACGCTTTTGAGTTTATCAAGAGTCAAGTTGGCTAGACCGTTTGATTTAAAAAAGAAGTAAAACTTATCTTTAAAAAAGGAATCTTGATTTTCAAACGTGGCATTTTGCCAAAACGGACTATCTAGTGGGGATAAGTAGAGTGCTGTATCAATGAGAAATTTTCGACACTCTATGTCGGCCTCACAAAGAAAATTCAAAATCTTCTTTGCTTGTAGTCGGTAGTTGAAGTCGCGTACTCGCACGTCAAGGTGTCCAACAAAGCTCTGAGTCGATTTATCATTTTGAGTTTTAAGAAAGCCGATGAGAGACGACTTGTCAGCTTCATTGAGATTTCTTTTCGTATCGAGCTTATTAGTACTTAGATATTCCGTGATGTCGAGATCGGTTAACGAAGGCAAAAGATTCAGTTCTGAAAAAACTAACGAACCTTTTGCTTCAAGTGTCTGTAAGGCAATTCTGTTGATGGCACCCCACGCTTGAGACATTTCTGAGTGCGGACCTGATGATAAAATGGCGGTTGAGGCCATGTGGCAAGAGGTGCAGTCGACAGCTGGTTTGAGAATAGCTCCTTGTGAGATGTTTTCTGCCACCATAAAAGAGGTGGACTGAGTGCTGAAGTCCCAGCAAAGAGCTTCGATTTCATCAAGTTTGGGTATGTAGCCGAAAAAACAGGGAGCATAGCTGTCTTCATTCCAAAGCAGGATCCTAGGCTCTCGAGTGTCTGCGAAACTCTTGTTCTTGGAGCGACCGTGGGGAATGAGAACTGGAAACTCGGCGTGCATCGGGGAGCCTAGCGACTGGTACAACCCTTTGAGACTCTTCGGTACCTGGTCGGCAATTTTGTAGTGGCCAATGCTGGCGCAAAGAGTTGAGGTTGAAAAGATGAGTGCTGCAAAGAGTACAAACAAAGACTTTAAAGGAGCCGCAATCAGTTTGTTGCCAGCGCCTTTGCTTGCCGATTCGTCAAACGGATTGAACCCTAAATATAGGTCAATGAAAGGTAAATCGTAGAAGTACCCCGTATTTTCAAATTCAAAAAAGTTGTTAGCTTAGATTCAAAGACACAGGGAGGTGTTTGTGGATTTAGGGAT